>NZ_JBFBML010000007.1:0-166364 GCF_040687075.1 Leucobacter sp. NPDC077196 | reverse complement strand
GGTCACTCTTCGTGCGTGTCATGTGCGCGACACGCACGAAGAGTGACCCCGCTCGCATGGGGGGGGTGGGTGGGTGGGTGGGGGAGAGAGCCCGCTAGCCCTCGTGCACTATGCGGCCGTCGACGACGGTCAGCACAATCGGCACCTCGGGCAGCGCGTCGGCGTCGGTGGTGACGGGGTCGGCGCCCCACACCGTGAGATCGCCGACGGCGCCGATGGCGATGACGCCGCGGTCGGCATGACCTCTCGCCTGCGCCGGCCAGAGCGTGTATGCGAGCAGGGCTTCCTCGCCGGACAGCCGCTGCGACGGCTCGAACACGTTTGCCGAGGCGTCGCCCGGGGTGTGGCGGCCACGCGCCCACGCCATGCCGACGCGCGGGTCGTACTGCGCCACGGGCCAGTCGGAACCCAGCACGAGTCTCGCCCCCGCGTCGAGCACATCGCGCACGCGGTACCCGGTGTGGCTCCGATCCTCGCCCAGCCGCTTCGCCCACGAGTCGCTGTGATCGGAGGATCGCCATTGCATGTGCAGCGGCTGCATCGAGGCGGTCACCCCGCTGCCGCGCAATTGCTCGACGTCGGCGTCGGAGAGCACTTCAAGGTGCTCGATGGAATGGAAGGGCAGTCCGTCGCGCGCCGGCAGCGTGGCGTACACGTCGAGCACGCGGCTGACGGCGAAGTCGCCGACGGCGTGCGTCGCGATGAGCATTCCGGCGTCGTGATAGGCGCGCACGACGTCGCCGTAGCGCTCCCACGACGGCCAGAACGCCGCGCGCCCGTCACCGCACGAGTCGGGCTCGTGCAGCCACGCGGTCCCCGTATCGATGACGCCGTCGCTGAAGAGTTTGATGGCGCCGGTCTGCCAGAGGCGGCCGGCGCCATCCTTCTCCGAGACGACGCGTGCCACGTCGGCGTCGGTGTCGCCGACGGCGTGCCAGTGGTGCACCGTCAGGCGGTGATCCAGCTCGCCCCGCTCCTCGAGCTCTTCGAGCAGCTCCACCGTGGCATCCTTGCCATCCATGATCGCCCCGCCGGTGAGCCCCACGGCGGCGAGCCGACGGAACATGTCGCGCAGCCCGTCGCGCTCTTCGTCGTGCGGCGGCTGCGGCGCGGCGTCGAATACGAGATTGTAGGCCGTCGGCTCGCGCAGCTCGCCCGTGGGAGCCCCTGCTTCGTCGACGACGATCTCGCTCGCGTCGTCGAAGACGCGCACTCCCGTGATGCCGGCCGCTTCGAGCGCGGGGGCGGTGGCGAGGCCGGTGTGCAAGTCGTAGCAGATGAGCGCGACCGGTCGTCCGGGCGCCGCGTCAGCGAGCAGATCGCCGCGCAGCCCGGTGTGTTCGAAGGCCTCGTACTCGAGGTTCCAGCCCCGCAGCCACGCGCCGTCCGGGAGACGCGCGTGCTCAGCGGCGAGCGCAGCGCGCAGCTCGTCGATCGTCTCGAGTCCGCCGAGATCGAGCCCGGCGGTCACCGATGCCGCCCAGTGCGGATGGGTGTGCGAGTCGAACAGGCCGGGCGTCACGGTGGCCCCGCCGAGGTCGCGGGTCGGGATCGCGAACTGCGCGGCAGCATCGGCGATCTCGGCGTCGGTGCCGACGAGTTCGATGCGGCCGGCGCGGATGAGGATCGCGGTCGCGTCGGTGGTCTCTCCGGTGTTGCTGCGCAGGGTCGCGCCGATCAGCGCGAGGTCGCCTCCTGAATGCTCCATGGTGCTCGGTGCTCCGTTCTCGGTTGCGGTCGATGTGTGGTGTGGGTGGCGATGCGCCGGCAGCGCGGTCAGTGCCTGCCGATTGGGCTGTAGTGCCGGCGCGGCGCGGTCTCCGTGCCAAAGCGGGCCGGATCCCAGTGCTGGTCGAATTCCGCATCCGTCGGTTCGCCCACGACGAGCGCCGCGAGGTATTCGCCCATGAACGCGGCGTACTTGAACCCCTCGCCCGAATCGCCGCAGGCGAGCACGACGGAGGGGTGGATGCGGCCGATGATGAAGTCTCCGTCTCCCGAGTCGGTCCAGGTGCACACCTGGGTTCCGAGCACCTGGGGCACGATCGACGTGAGATCGCGTGCGACCCGTGCTCGGATCGTCTCGGTGCGCGTTGCAACGGGGCTGCGGTCGAGGTCGTCGCCGAGCGTCCCTCCCGCGAGCGAACGCAGCGGCCGGTCGAGTCCGATCTTGTAGCCCAACGGCCCATTCGGCATGGCGTAGACGCCCGCCGAGTCTGGCCCCTGCTCAGTGGGAACGGCCGGTGGGCAGTCGACGAGGCCCGGCAGGTCCGGGGCGGGCGCCGCGGGCGGAACGGCGCCCGGATCGCCCACGTAGACGACCTGCTCGATGTACGGAGTCAGCGGCAGCGCGATACCGAGCCCGGGCAGCAGCTCTGCCGTGCCCGGGCCGGCGGCGACCAGCACCTGGTCGGCGGTGCGACGCTCACCGCCCGCCAACCGAACCGTTGCCGAGGCGGCTCCCGGTTCGATCGCGGTGACCCGCGTCTGTGACAGATAGACGCCGCCGGCTGCGATGAAGGCCGTGAGCGATCGCCCGAGCAGTCGGTCGATGTGCACCACGCCCGCCTGCTCGACGTAGAGCGCGTCTCGGCCGTCGGGGCGCAGGCCTGCGAACACCTCCGCCACCCGGTCGGCCGCGATGCGTTCGACCGGTTCTCCGATGGCGACGAGCGACTCGGCCACTGCGGGCAGTGAGGCGTCGTCGCGCCAGAGCAGGCCGGTGCGTCGATACACCGGCTCGCCCAGGCGCTCGCTCAGCCGATCCATGGCGTCGAGCGTGCCCCGCAGCGACCGAGCGCGCCACGGTTGCGTGTCGGCGAGTCGCCACAACCGGGTGCTGCCTCCGTTCGAGGCCGACGGGCCACCCGGCTCGAACCGCTCGATGAGGGTGACGTCCCAGCCGCGATCCTGCAGGTCGAGCGCCGCGGGGAGCCCCCAGGCCCCCGCCCCGACCACGATCGCGGATCTGCGACCCGTTGCCGTCGCCACGAGATCAGTCCGCGATCGTGGTGAAGTGCTTGCGCAGCGGCTCGTGCACACGCCAGACGCCGACCCAGCCCGACGGCATCACCATGACGTCGCCCGGCCCGAACTCCTGGTCTTCCTGCCCCTCAACCTCGATGGTCACGCGCCCCGAGAGGATCGTGCAGATCTCGGTGTAGCCGAGCCGCTCGGCGGTGAAGTCGCCGACCGTGCACTCCCACAGTCCGGTCGAAATGCGCGCGTCCTCCCAGACCGTGGTCGATGCCTCGGTCTGGCCGGGCGTGAGCGCGGTCGGCTTCGGCCCGTGCGGGCCGATCACGAGCGCATCGGTGCCGTGGGCGGAGAACGTGCGAACGGTGCTGGTGGTACTCATGTGTGCTGCTCCAAACGGGTTCTGGGATCAGTGCCGGCCGGTGACGACGTCGGCGATGTGGGCGATGGGCGAGGTCTGCTCGCGACCCGCGAGCTCCGAACGATCGGCGAGCCCGTACGCCGCGTACAGCCCCTTCGTCGCGAGCCAGCGCAACGGCTCCGGCTCCCACTTGCGCACGCGATGATTCACCCACGGGAGCCCCGTGATCTCGCTGTCGTTGCCGAGTATGAGGTCGGCGATCGTGCGCCCCGCGAGGTTCGTCGATGTGACGCCGGTGCCGACGTAGCCGCCGCCCCAGGCGATCCCCGTCGAGCGGTCGAGCCCGACCGTGGCCGCCCAGTCACGCGGCACCCCCAGCACGCCCGACCACACATGGTCGATCGCCGCATTCCGGGTGACCGGGAAGAAGCGGTGCAGGATCTCGCTGAGCGTCTCCACCGTCACCTCTGGCGTGCGGCCATCGGTATCGGTCTTCGACCCGTACTGATAGGGCACCCCGCGGCCGCCGATCGCGATGCGGTCATCGGCGGTGCGCTGCGCGTACATGTAGACGTGCGCGAAATCGCCGAGCACCTCGCCCTGGTTCCAGCGCAACTCATCCCAGACCTCCTCGCTGAGTGGTTCGGTCGCGATCAGCGACGAGTTCATGGGCAGCCAGAGGCGGTGCAGGCCCTTGAGGTTCGCAGTGAATCCCTCGGTCGCGCGCACCACGTATTCCGCGGAGACGGTGCCGTGGGTGGTGTGCACCCGGTGCGGGGCGATCTCGACGACGCGGGTGCGCTCGTAGATCTCCACGCCGAGACGCTCCGCCGCCGCCGCGAGACCCGCAACGAGCTTGGCCGGCTGAATGCGCGCCGCATGGGGATGCCAGACCGCGGCGCGCGTATGCGCCACATTGATCTTTGCCTGCGCCTCCGAGCGCTCCAGAAGTGCGAGATCGGTGTGCTTCCACCGCTGCTCCGAAGCGGCGAATGCCCGCAATCGCGATTCCTGCGCCGGCGTATAGGCGACCCCGAACTCGCCGCCACGCTTGATGTCGGCGTCGATCCCCTCGGCCTCGGTGACGCGGATCACCTCGTCGACCGTCTCGTTCATCGCGCGCTGGAACCGCTCAGTGGCGTCCTTGCCGTGAGTCTTCTCGTACTGCTCACGGCCCCCGGTGATGGAGTTCGTGAGCCAGCCGCCATTGCGACCGGAGGCGCCGTAGCCGGCGTGCCGCTGCTCGACGACCACCACGCGCAGCTCCGGGCGCTGCTGCTTGAGGTAGTACGCCGTCCACAGCCCGGTGTAGCCCGCTCCGACAATTGCGACATCAGCGGTGAGATTGCCGGGGAGCGCGGCACGCGGTTTCGGGGCGCCGATCTGCTGCCACCAGTGAGAAACGTTGCCGTTGATCATGAATATCGGTCTTTCTGCCCTGCCGGGCGATTGAACGGGAGTGTCGCGGTCGGGCCGCGGTCGGAACTCAGAGGGAGAAGACCGAGGCCGCCCCCGGTTTCCAGCTGAGCCATGCCGACTCGTTCTCACCGTGGAGCCAGTCGAGCCCTCGTGTGCCGCGCACCACGCCGGTCGAGCCGTCGGGCAGCACGACCTCGTACTTCCATCCCGACCCCAGGTAGATGGCCTGTCGCACGGTGACGGGCACCGCGGGATGCCCGGCGCTCGCGCCGTCGGGCGTCGCGTGGAGCTCACCGTGCTCGGGACGCACGACCGTGATCGATTTCCCGTCGTCGCTGATCACCTTCGTCGACTCGCCGATGAAGCCGGCGACGAAGAGCGACGCCGGGCGCTCGTACAGGTCTTCAGAGGTGCCGACCTGCTCGATCCGCCCCTCGTTGAACACGGCGATGCGATCGGACAGGGTGAGTGCCTCCTCCTGGTCGTGCGTGACGAAGACGAAGGTACGCCCGACCTCGCGGTGCACGCGGCGCAACTCGAGCTGCAGGCGCTCGCGCAACTGCTTGTCGAGCGCGCCGAGCGGCTCGTCGAGCAAGAGCACTTTCGGCTCGAAGACGAGCGCACGGGCGAGGGCGACGCGCTGCTGCTGACCGCCCGAGAGCTCCTTGGGGTGCCGATCCTCATATCCCTCGAGGCCCGCGGTGATGAGCGCCGCTCGGGCCCGCTCTGCGGCTTCCGCCCGCGCCACCTTGCGCTGTTTCAGTGGAAAGAGCACGTTGTCGAGCACCGAGAGGTGCGGGAACAGCGCATAGTGCTGGAACACGATGCCAAGGCCCCGCTTATGCACCGGCACATCGTCCATGCGCTGACCGTCGATCTCGACATACCCCTCGGTGAGATCGGTGAATCCCGCGATGAGGTTGAGGGTCGTCGTCTTCCCGGATCCCGACGGACCGAGGAAAGTCATGAACTCGCCCGCCTCCACCCTGAGGGAGACATCATCGAGGGCGATGGACTTCGGGTAGTGCTTCGAAACTCCTGCGAGCAGGATCTCGGCACCGCGCTGATTACGCTCGTCGGGCACGATTTTTCCTTCCGGTCAGCACCAGCGCGCCGATGACGAGCACGGTGGTGAACACGAGAATGACGGTCGCGGCTGCGGCGAGCGTCGGGTCGGTATCGCGAGTGACACTCGCGTACATGAGCACAGGGAGGGTGTTGAGGTACGGGCTCTTGATGAACAGCGAGAGTACGACCTCGTCGAAGGACGTGACGAACGCGAAGAGCGCACCCGAGACGATTCCCGGAACGATGTTCGGAAGCGTCACGGTGAGGAACGTCTTCAGCCGGCTCGCACCGAGACTCAGCGAAGCCAGCTCGAGTCGATCATCGAAGCCGGCGAACCCGGCGGTGATCGCGATGACCGTGAACGGCAGGGCGAGCACCGTGTGGGCGAGCACGAACCCGACGACGGTGCCGACGAGCCCGAGCTTCAAGAAGACGGCGTAGATGCCGATGGCGACGACGATGCCGGGCACCACCATGGGTGCGAGCAGCCCGATGCGCAGCGTCGTCGACATCCGCTTGCTCGTCAGCGAGCGCAGCCCGAGAGCCGCGAGAAGGCCGAGTACGGTCGCCAGCAGCGCGACGAGCAGACCGACGAGCAGCGAGTTGCCCAGTGCCGAGGTCCAAGCGGGATTCGAGAAGAACGACTCGTACCACTGCAGCGACCAGGTCTCAGGTGGAAAGGCGAACGACGCCTTTCCGGTGAAGCTCAGCGGAATCACGACGAAGGTCGGTGCGATGAGCCAGAAGGCTACGAGCACACTGATCGCCCAGAGTACGACGCGGGTGGCAGGACGGATATTGATCATGAGAACACCTCCACGGCGAGGCCCTTCCGTTGTGCCGAGCGCACGATGAGCCCGACGATGCCGAGCAAGATGAAGGTCGCTACCAGCAGGATCACACCGAGTGCACCACCGCGTCCCCATTCGAGCAGACTGCTCACCTGGGCATAGATGGCCTGCGCCAGCATGCTGTCTGACGGGGATCCGAGCAGCGCCGGGGTGACGTAGAAGCCGAGCGACTGGATGAAGACCAGCAGAGAACCGGCCGCGATTCCCGGGATTGAGAGCGGCAGGAACACGCGCAGGAAGGCGATCGAGGGCCGGGCACCGAGCGACCGTGCAGCGGTGACGAGCCTGCCGTCAATACCACTCATTACGGCGTAGAGCGGCAGCACCATGAACGGCATGAGCACCTGGCTCAAACCGATGAGCACACCGGTGTTGCTGCGGAGCAACTGGAGAGGCCCGATCCCGATGAACTCGAAGAACGAGTTCACGACACCCGAATCCTGCAGCAGCACGATCCACGCGAAGGTGCGAATCATCAGCGAGGTCCAGAACGGGATCAGCGAGATGACGACGAGCACCGCGCGTGCGCGCGGCCCCACCACGGTCATGAGGAAGGCGTACGGGTAGGCCAGCAAGAGACAGATGACAGTGGCGAGGAACGCGTTGCCGAACGTGCGGGCGAGAATCTCGAGATTCTGCGGATTCTGCAGCGCCCAGGCGTAGTTGCCGAAGCCGAGCTCGGGTTCGCTGACGCTGCGCCACATGCTCTCGAACACGGGATACGCGAAGACTCCGACGAGGAGCGCATATGCGGGCAGCAGCAGGAGCAGCGCCCGGGCGGGTGCGCGCCGCGAGGTGTTCGCGGCGCGCACCACAGGGAGATTCGTGGTGGTCACTGGATATCAGCTCATCCCTGCAGCCACGTCATCCAGCGCTCGAGCTCCGAATCGTAGTTCTCCGCCCACCACTGCGCATCGGTCGCGACCATCTGATCTGCGATCGCCGGGTCGGTGACGAGGAATTCCTGTCCGAGTTCGTCGAGTTCTGGCTGAGCCTCATCGTGCACGGGCGAGTACGAGGTGAGCTCGGTGAGCTTCTCCTGCTGCTCCTGACCGAGGTAGTAGTTGATGAAGGCCATCGCCGCGTCGGGGTTGGCAGCGCCCTTCGGCACTCCCAGCGCCTCGACGATCTGCAGTGACTCTTTCCAGATCGGCTTGTAATTCGCGCCGTTCTCCACGGCCGCGTACCCGCGACCCGACCAGACGAGTGCCATATCGGCTTCTCCCGACTCGATCATCTGCTGCGATTCGGCGCCGGTCTTCCAGTAGATGAGGTCGTCGCGGATCGTGTCGATGCGATCGTATGCGCGATCCATGTCGAGCGGGTACAGCTCGTCGGCCGCGACTCCGTCTGCAAGCAGCGCGCCCTCGTAGACACCCGGTCCCACATCTTCGAAGCCGGCGATCGCGCGCTTGCCCGGGAAGTTCTCGGTGTCGAAGAAGTCGTTCCAGCCGGTCGGCGGCGTCGCGTACGTGTCGGCGTTGTACAGGATGACGTAGCCGTATTGCATCGCGGGGACGTAGCAGTCGCCGACCAGTCCCTCCGGCACGTGAGACGTGTCGACGATCGAGGTATCGATGTCCATTAACAGACCCTCTTCGCCGCACTGCTTCTGCGCCCAGATGATGTCCGTGTCTACGACGTCCCAGGTGACTGCGTTGTTGTCGACCTGCGCCTTGACCTTCGCGTACTCCGTCGGGCCGTCCTCGAGCACGTTCGCGCCCGATTCTTCGGCGAACGGCTTCCCGATCGCTTCCATCTGCCCTTCCTGGAACACGCCGCCCCAGGAGACGAAGGTGAGATTCATCCCGTCGAGCGCGCCCTCCTTCACGGTGCCCACTTCGGCCGGTCCGCTGCCGAGATCGATCTCCGCGGCGGGCCCGGGGGCCGAGCAGCCGACGAGCAGTGCGCCGGCGCCCAGGATGGCCAAGCCCGACGTCAGTGTGCGGGCGATTCGTGTCTTCATGATGCGTCCTCTCCGTTGATGGTCATGCATGGTGTGATGTCACGGTCTGCGATCAGGCGGGATGCGCCGCTTCGGCCGGGGTGGGCGGGCTGTTGATCCACATGACGCTCGCCGGGGCATCCGATTCATTGGCGACCCGGTGCGGCACCGAGCTCAGGAACTCGATCGAGTCGTCGGTGCGCAGCGTGTAGCGATCATCGCCGAGCTGCAGCACGATCTCACCCATCGTGACGACGAGCATCTCCTGTGACTGCCCGTGCGTGTAGAGATCGGCGCCGGTGGACCCTCCGGGTTCGAAGTGCCCCGCGTACACCTCGAGGTTGCGCAGCGGTGGCAGCGACAGCACGTACTTGTCAGCGCCCTCGAGGGGCAGCGTCGGCCGATCGGCAGCGCGGAGCACGCCACGCGTGTGCACGAGCTTGTCGTCGAGCAGTTGCGCGAGTGAGACGCCGAGGGCGACCGCGATCTTGCGCAGCGATGCGACGCTCGCATTCGTGCGCGCGTTCTCGAGCTGGCTCAGGAAGCTCGAGCTCACGCCCGCGGCTGCGGCGAGCGCGCGCAGACTCATGCCGCGCACCTCGCGAAGCGCGGCCACCCGGCGTCCGAGTTCGAGCGCGTCATCTGCCGACATGGGTTCCTCCTCGAACCGCTGTACCGCATCAATGCGGATACTGAACAAGATGTTCAGTGAATTTTGTCCCACCGTACAGTGTCCCCCCTCATCCGGCAACGAGCGATACCGGTTCGTGACCTTCACAGCGAAGCCCACCCTTGAAAGGTCATTAAAGTGCTGTATACGCCCGGATACTGTTCGCTGACCCGCTCGTCCGCTGATGTCGGGGGGGAAGCCCCCTCGATCGCGAGGTAGGAGGATATATGGCTTGGTTGATAGGTGTTGCGTGTATCGCTATAGGAATCTTCCTAGTCGACCGCATTCTTCTGTGGATGGAAACGCGTGGCTGGCTGTTCTATCGGAAGCGCAAACCAAAAGGAGGCGGGCCTGCACTGCTCGGTGTGGCAGCAGAGCTGTTCCAACCGACGCAACATTCAGCGGTTCAAGAGATTGAACGGCAGTCTCGGAAGCTCGACGATGCGAGCGATTCTGCTCCTCGAGAGGGACATCAAATACCGCCTCAAGAACACTAGGGCAAGCAAGCACTGAAGGCGCCGCGAGAATGGCATCTGCATGATCGCTCGACCCTGCTCCCGCGGCGACCGAACGAAGACACGCGGGCCAACGTAGAGCTCCATGTTCCGCACCCGAAGTATGAACTCGGTGCGGATCATGAGTATCATTGCGGAGTCCGCCACAAGCGGGCACGCCCGACGTCGCGCACTGAGCCCGATCCGGGTCTGAGCTGCTCGCACACACGCCATCCTTTTCGAAAGCCGCACTGTGTCAGCCACCACTTCCCTGCCCTCGACCCAGCCTCGCAACTCGCGCTCACGCGTGATCCTCGCGAGCCTCGTCGGCACCACCATCGAGTTCTACGACTTCTACGTCTACGCCACCGCGGCCGTGCTCGTGTTCCCGCACCTCTTCTTCCCGTCGGAGAACGAGACGACCGCGCTGCTCGCGTCGTTCGCGACCTTCGGCGCGGCCATGCTCGCCCGGCCGGTCGGCGCAATTTTCTTCGGCCACCTCGGCGACCGTCTCGGTCGCAAGACCACGCTCGTGGCCTCGCTGCTCACCATGGGCATCGCGACCTTCGCAATCGGCCTGCTGCCGACGCATTCTCAGATCGGCGTGTGGGCTGCCGTGCTACTGCTCATCATGCGCCTCGCGCAGGGCTTCGCGCTCGGCGGCGAGTGGTCGGGAGCGGCGCTCGTCGCCACCGAGAACGCCCCCGCGGGCAAGCGCGCCTGGTACGGAACGTTCCCCCAGCTCGGCGCGCCCATCGGGTTCATCATCGCGAACATGCTCTTCTACGTGATCAATCACCTGCTGGCCGATCCGGCGAACCCGGGTCAGCCTTCGGCAGCCTTCCTCGAGTGGGGATGGCGAATCCCGTTCCTCTTCTCCGCCTTCATGGTGATCGTCGGTCTCTGGGTGCGCCTCAAGCTCGTCGAGTCGCACGCGTTCGAGCAGGCCAAGCAGTCGGGCGGCGTGAAGCGCATGCCGATCGCGGAAGCCTTCAAGTTCCACTGGAAGGGGCTGATTCTCGGCACCTTCGCGATGCTCGCGACCTACGTGCTCTTCTACCTGATGACCTCGTACACGCTCACCTACGGCACGCGCCCGACCGACGCTGAGGTGCCCGGGGCCGGCTACACCTACAACGCGTTCATCCTGATGCTGGTGTTCGGAGTCGTGTTCTTCGGCATCTTCACCCTCGTCTCGGGCCCCCTCGCCGATCGCTTCGGCCGCCGCAAGACGCTGCTCGTCGTGACCGGCGCGATCGTGCTGTTCGGTCTGCTCTTCGTGCCGATGCTCGGTGGGGGAAGCACGCCGATGGTGATGTTCTTCCTCGCGCTCGGCTTCACCCTCATGGGTCTGACATTCGGGCCGATGGGCGCGTTCCTGCCCGAGATGTTCCCCACGAACGTGCGATACACCGGCTCGGCCGTGGCGTACAACATGTCGTCGATCCTCGGTGCCGCGCTCGCGCCGATCGTCGCCGTGTGGCTCTGGGGTCTCGCCGATGGCAGCCCGCTGCTCGTCGGCCTGTACCTCTCGGGCGCCGGCCTCATCACCTTCGTGTCACTGCTGCTCACGAAGGAGACGAAGGACGTCGACATCGACGCCTGATATCCCCCGTCGGCAGGGCCCGCGCGCATTCGTCGTCCACGATGCGCGCGGGCCCTCGTCATTGCACGACGACCCGGGCGACTGTACAGTGAGCGACACACCACTGAACACATCGTTCAGCCGCGGTTATGCGCGAACCGGGTTCGAGGAGGAACAGGGAATGGACATCGTCGTCATCGGGGCTGGTCTCGCCGGCCTCACCGCCGCCTGGGAGCTCGAGAAGTCAGGTCATCGGTGCACCGTACTCGAGGCGAAGGATCGCGTAGGCGGGCGGACGTGGTCGCAGCGTCTGGGCAACGGTGAGATCACGGAGCGAGGCGGGGAGTACATCTTCCCCACGGAGTTCCCCATTCGGAGGCTCGCCGCAGAGCTGGGCGTTCCCATCCTCTCGCACAACGTGCGGTACGGTCGTCGCACCGTCGACGGCCGTGTCATCAGCTTCGCCGAACTCGGCGATACGGTGGCGCGGGTGTCGACAACGCTCAGCGACATGATCGCCGACGGCGAATCGCGGGTATCGCTCGAGCGCGCGTTTGCAGAGGCGCTGGGTGCAGAGTACCGACTGGACCCCGTCTACCGCCGCACCACAACCTCGGCGGCAGCCGATCCGAACCGCATCAGCGCCGCGGCGGTGCTGCTGCACGAGTCGTCGACGACTGGCGGGTACATCGAAGACGGCGGCCGTCTGGTCGGAGGCAATCAGGGCCTGTCGATCGAGATCGCTCGCCGCATGAGCGATCGCGTACGCCTCGAGCATCCGGTCTCAGCGCTCGACCAGACCTCGAACGGTGTGCAGGTCACGCTCACCGATGGCGAACGCATCGATGCGGATGCCGCGGTGCTCGCGGTGCCGTTTCCCGTGTTGCGCGCCCTCGACCTCGGCTTCGCCCTTCCCGAAGCGCAGCAGCGCGCCCTCGATCACCGGTTCATGGCCGTCGCGGCGAAGCTCGGTGTGCCGATCGCGCGCGTCGATGACGATATCGCGCTGCAGAACCCCGCTCACACCTGGTGGTCTTGGCGGTCGCTCTCCTCGGACGGCGAGCACCGGATCAACGCGCTCTCATCCTTCGCCGGCGGCCCGTTCGCACTCGAAGCGCTCGACGTCGCTTCGGGGCCGGTTGGCTGGGTACGCGCGCTGCAGCAGATGCGACCGGAGCTCGAGATCGACGGGGAGGTGCTCCTCACGACGTGGGAGGATGACCCGTTCACCCGCGGGTCGTACACCGCCGCCGGCCTCGACTGGGAAGCGGCGGATGCGCGCGCCTTCGAGAACACCGCGGGGCGCGTGGCGATCGCGGGCGAGCACACCGGGCTCGCCCAGTCGCTCTCGGGAGCCGTGGCCTCCGGGTATCGCGCCGCCGCCGCGCTGCATCAGCACTTGGCGGCCTGAACGCTTAGCGCTCGCAGGTGCAGCGCTGATCCTTCGAGAATTCGGCGAGCGCTTCTTCAATATGCAGACCGCACCCCGACCACGTCACTTTGTTGCACGTGGAACAACGGACCGGTGAGCACATGGGGCTTCCTCTCGACAGATGCGTTCGAGACCCGAACGCATCCCACCATCATCGCACGGCGGCATGACTCCAGCCCGGGAGTGGTAGCTTGAAACCGGCATGACCAGGGGAAGGGAGACGCCGCGATGGCATCATCCGAGACAGCATCTCCGCGGAAGGCGCGCGCCGCTGCCGCGCCTCGCGACACGGGCACCGACGACGCAGCGACGCCCGCGCACCTCGCCGAGGTGATCGCGGTGGCGACGGCCTGGGCCGACGCCGACATCGATGCGAGCACCCGCGCCGAAGCGCGCGCGCTCATCGAACGGTCGTCCCGCGGCGACGACGCGGCCATCGCCGAGCTCACCGCGGCATTCAGCGGCCGACTCGCCTTCGGCACTGCGGGTCTCCGCGGGCGGATCGGTGCCGGCCCCATGCGCATGAACCGGGTGGTCGTCTCGCAAACCTCCGCAGGATTCGCGGCATACCTCTGGGAGGAGGCCAGGCGACGCGGATCCCGCGACGCTCCCTCCGTGGTTATCGGATACGACGGTCGCATCGGCTCGACGATCTTCGCGCGCGATGCAGCCGAAGTCATGAGCGGCGCGGGCATCGCGGCGTACCTGCTGCCCGAGGCTGGCCCCACCCCGCTCACCGCATTCGCAGTGCGCCACCTGGATGTCTCGGCCGGGATCATGATCACCGCGAGCCACAACCCACCGCGCGACAACGGGTACAAGGTATATCTCGGCGACGACGATGCCGGATCGCAGATCGCTCCTCCCACCGACGCCGCGATCGCTGCGCACATCGAACGCGTCGCCGCGACCCCGGTGGCCGAGATCCGCCGCGCTCATGGCTATTCGGTTCTCGGCAGCGGTGTCGCCGACGCCTACGTGTCGGAAACCTCGGCCGCCGTGCTCGCGGGCCTGCCCCAGCGAGTCGAATCGCCGGGCGTCGCGATCGGCACCGACACGGACCTCCGGGTCGTCTACACCGCGATGCACGGAGTGGGCGCCGAGCTCGCGCAGCGCGTCTTCCTCTCCTCGGGGCTGCCGCGGGTGACACCGGTGCGCGAACAGCTGGCGCCCGACGGCAACTTCCCCACCGTCGACTTCCCGAACCCTGAGGAGCCGGGAGCCCTTGACCTCTCGTACCGCACCGCACGAGCGGTGAACGCCGACCTGATCGTGGCGCACGATCCTGACGCGGATCGCCTCGCGCTCGCCGCCCCGCACCCCTCAGAGGCGTCGGGGTACCGGCGCCTCACGGGCAACGAGCTCGGCCTCCTGCTCGGGTGGCGCGCCGCTGAACGGGCGGCCGCGCGCGCCGAGCAGCGCCAGGTTCCCGTGAGCGGCGCACTCGCCTGCACGATCGTCTCCTCCCCCGTGCTGCGGGCCGTCGCCGACGCGTACGGCTTCGAGTACGCGGAGACGCTCTCGGGATTCAAATGGGTCTCCCGTGTTCCCGGCCTTGTCTTCGGGTTCGAGGAGGCGCTCGGGTATCTCATTCATCCAGCGGTGGTGCGCGATAAGGACGGCATATCGGCGAGCGCAGACGCCATCGCGATGGTTCGGGAGCTCGCGTCAGAGGGACGCACGATCTGGGATCGGCTCGATGAGGCCAGCGAGCGCTTCGGCCACTTCGCGAGCGGTCAAGTGACCCTTCGCCTTGCCTCGATGGCCGCCGCGTCCGCACTCACGGCACGGGTGCGCGCGCAGCCGCCGCAGCACTTCGGCGCGACGGCGGTCATCGAAACGCGTGACCTGCAAGAGCCCGGCGCAGCGGAGGTTCCCGCCGACGTGCTCCGGTACGATCTCGCCGACGGCTCCCGCGTTATGATCCGCCCCAGCGGCACCGAGCCCAAGTTGAAGGTGTATCTGGATACGTTCAGCGACGTCGGCGCAGCGGCTGAGCGGCGCGCAACGGCAGAGCGTGCCCTCGGAGACCTCGAGCGCTCGGTTCGGCAGTACCTGGAGGCGTTGCAGACGGAAGCGCGCTCAGCGTGACCGAGAGTTGGACGGCCCAGGACGCGGCTTCGATGCTGCGCCCGCCCGGCCCGCGCGACGACAAGTATCGGCGGGGCGTGCTCGGGGTGCGCACCGGCGCAGCGCACTATCCCGGCGCCGCCGTACTCGGTGTGACCGCTGCGTGGCGCGCCGGCGTCGGTATGCTGCGCTACGTGCCGCCCGTCGATGATGCTGCCCCTCCATTCGGACTGCCAACACCCGCCGCGGCGGTGCTCGCAGCGCGGCCGGAGACCGTTCTCGGGCCTCCCACCGGCAGACCCTGCGACGCCTGGGTGATGGGCTCGGGCACCGACGCGGCAACGCGCTCGGCGGCGGAACTCGGCGAATTGCGGACGCTCCTCGCTGGCGACGCACCGCTCGTGATCGACGCAGGGGCGCTCGAGCTCGTGACTGCGGGCGCGGATCGCTCGGCGCCCGTGATCCTCACGCCCCACGGCGGCGAGTTCGAACGGCTGTGGCGATCAGCGCAGCTCGGTGACCTTCCCGATGACTGGGACTCGCGCGGCATCGATCCGGCACCACGCGGCGTGGCCGCCGCACGCCTTGCGGCAGCCCTCGACGCGACAGTGCTGCTCAAGGGTTCGGTCACCGTGTGCGCATCGCCCAGAGGCCGGGTGCTCAGTGCCGGGCCGGCGACTCCCTGGCTCGCGAGCGCGGGTACCGGCGATGTGCTCGCGGGGATTCTCGGAGCGCTCGTCGCGGGAAGATCCGCTGAGGTTCACGATGATCCCGACCTGCTCGCGCGCCTCGGTGCAACCGCCGCACTGCTGCACGATCACGCCGCACGGCACGCTGCAGACGACCCGCGGGCCGACGGTTCGGGGCACCCCATCACCGCCGCAGACGTAGCAGCCGCGATTCCCCAGGCCTTCGCCGAGCTCGTCTCGCAGCGCGGCTGACCCTACGCTTCGCGCGCGCACTCCTCGGCGGTGATGCGTCCAGCCACGAGCGGGCGCGGATCGGGCGCCGCCTCGCCGAGTTCGACCGCCCCGCGCAGTGCATCCACGCCGCGCGCCATCCGACCGGCATGGTCGCACGCCGCGATGAACATCGGGTCGCCGGCCGTGACCCGGTCCCCCGGGCGTACGAGCACCTCGACACCGGCAGCATGATCGACCGGATCGCCCGGTCGAGCTCGCCCGGCTCCCAGGCGCCACGCACCCACGCCCACCGCTCGCGCATCGACCCGCTGCACGGTGCCGTCGGACTCGGCCCGCACCGTCTCGTACTCACGGGCCTCGGGAAGCGCCGCGTACGGATCGCCGCCCTGGGCTGCGATCAGACGTCGCCAGGCGTCCATCGCCCGGCCGTCCTGCAGCGCCGGGGCGGGATCGACGTGCGGCATCCCGGCTAGCCCGAGCATCTCCCGCGCCAGCGCCAGGGTGAGTTCGACGACATCGCTCGGACCGCCCCCGGCGAGCACCTCGACCGACTCGCGCACCTCGTTCGCATTCCCCACCGCCCGACCCAGCGGGGCGTCCATGTCCGTGAGCAGCGCCACGGTCTGCAGACCAGAGTCTTCTCCGAGACGCACCATCGTGGTAGCGAGCTCGCGCGCGTCCGTGACGGCGGGCAGAAAGGCTCCGGATCCGAATTTGACGTCGAGCACGAGTCCGCCCGCACCCTCAGCGATCTTCTTGCTCATGATCGATGATGCGATGAGCGGCACGGCCGCGACGGTGCCGGTCACGTCTCGGAGCGCGTACATCTTGCGATCCGCGGGCGCGAGGCCGGTGCCCGCAGCGCAGATGACGCCGCCGATATCGGTGAGCATCGCCAGCATCTCGTCGTTGGAGAGGGAAGCCCGCCACCCCGGAATGGACTCGAGCTTGTCGAGCGTGCCGCCGGTGTGACCGAGCCCGCGCCCCGAGAGCTGCGGCACGGCGACGCCGAGCGAAGCCAGCAGTGGCACCAGCGGCAGGGTGATCTTGTCGCCGACACCG
This sequence comes from Leucobacter sp. NPDC077196, assembly GCF_040687075.1. Classification (NCBI taxonomy): domain Bacteria; kingdom Bacillati; phylum Actinomycetota; class Actinomycetes; order Micrococcales; family Microbacteriaceae; genus Leucobacter; species Leucobacter sp. NPDC077196. The sequence continues at coordinate 149,508 of NZ_JBFBML010000007.1, read as the reverse complement.
CCGGTCGAGTGCTTATCGATCGCCGGGCGGCCCAGACCGGTGAAATCCATGCGCTCGCCGCTCGCGATCATGGCTTCGGTCATGGCCCGAATCTCATCGCGCTCCATGCCCTGAATCATGACGGCCATGAGCAGTGCGCTCATCTGCTCGGGAGCCACCACGCCGCGTGTGAATGCGTCGACGAGCCAGGAGATCTCACCTGGCTCGAGTGCACGCCCGAAACGCTTCGCAGTGATGAGATCGACGACGTCGTGCGGCTCGACCGCGCGCTGCTGCTTCATAGCTCCAGCGTAGACCTCCCGGTCAGCCGACAGACGTGCGGCGCCGCGCCCATGTGCTGCCCAGCACTGCAGTGCCGAACGCGAGCGCGGCGCCGACGCAGAGCAGCACTTCGGCCGATGATTCTGTGGCTGGCCGGTCGAACTGCGCAGTAATGGGGGACGCTGCGGCGAGCACAGCGACGAGTGCGCATCCGATCGCGATCAAGACCGCCGCAGCGGTGGTGATGGTTCGACTCCGGGGCGAGCGTCGGTGTGCAGGCGTCGAATAGTGTGGCAATTTCAACCTCGGGGTACTGAGTGCACTGGGCGGGTGAGTGAGTGGAATCTGTTGGGTGGAATTGTGCAAGCGCTCGGCTCCCGCTCTGGGGTACTTCAAGTGGGGAGCGAACGGGAACCGAGCTCACAGATGACACCGGAGATCGATCGAAACGTGACGCGCGTTTGAGTGAATTTCTGCAGAGAATCTTTTGAGGTTCGGAATTTGCGAAGAATCGGCGCATACTAGACGGCGGGGAGTTCACCGCGCGACGTGTGCGGCGAGGTGGAGACGCTGCACGCTGTTTTCGTTCACGGGGGTACCACGAGTACGGAGGGCACCCCGATGCATGACGCAGCGAACGCTGATCGTTCAGACGCCGAATTACTCGACATCGTACGTGCGGGCGATCCGTCGGCTTTTGCGCTGCTCTGGCAACGTCATAGCCGTGCCGGTCGCACTGCGGCGCGACACATGAGCTCCGCGTCCCACGCTGACGACATTCTCTCGGAGGCGTACCTGCGCATCTTCGAACTCGTGCTCACCGGTCGGGGGCCGCGCGGGGCCTTTCGCCCGTACCTGTACCGAACCATACGCTCCATCGCCGCCGATCGCTGGAGCTCGCCGGAGGAATCGAGCGACGACCTCGACCATGTTCCCGACCTCACTGAGGCGGGCCCGTGGGAGGACGGCGCGTTCGACCGCAATGCCGCCGCGCGAGCGTTCGGGAGCCTCAATGAACGGTGGCAGGCCGTGCTCTGGTACACCGAGGTCGAAGGGATGCCGCCCCGCGAAGTCGCGAAGATTCTCGGCCTCTCGGCCAATGCCGTCTCCGCGCTCGCGAAGCGCGCTCGTGAAGCGCTGCAATCGGCATGGGTGGAAGTCCATGTCGATCGCGAACTGCGCCACGCGGAGTGCCGCACGACGCTCGATCACCTCCAGCGCTACCAGCGGGGCAAGCTCACTGCTGCGGCGAGCCGTGCCGTGTCAGCGCACCTAGATTCGTGCGACGACTGCGCTCGCGCTGCCGCCGAGTTCGCAGCTCTCAACCGCCAGCTTGCCCTGGTGCTCGTCGGGATCCTGCTCGGCGGCGGCACGACGTTCGGTTTTCTCGGCGGCTCCGGTGCCGCGACGCCGGCGACGGCAGCCGGCTTCGCCGACGGTGCGCCAGCCGGTAGCAGCGGGAGCGAGGTGGCCGGGCCGGGCAGTTCCGGTGGGAGCCCTCCCGGCGGCGCTGCCTCGGGCTCTGCCGGCGGATCGGTGACTGCAGGAACAGTGACCGGAGGCATCCTCGGCGGCGTCTCGGGAACCCTGCTCCTCGCTGCCGCAACGGCGGCAGCCCTCGTGGTCGGTGGTGGAGCCCTCTACCTGTCGCGAGCCGCCGATGCATCGAGCAACTCGGAGATTGTCGCCACGCCGTCCCTCGTGCCCGAATCCGAAGCGGAGGCGCAGGACCCAACCGCTGAAGACCAGAGCGAGCGGGGATCCGAGGAGAGTGCGGAAGAGAGCGCCGAGGATCGCGCAGAGCAGACCGCAGACGAATCGCGCAGCGGTGCGGCCGGTGATGACGCTCACGAGGTCGTCAAAATTCCGTTGGACTCGCCTCGCTCGGACCCGAGCGGACGAACACCGAGCAGCCCGGCGGGCGAAGATGGCGGAGATGGCGACGATCCCGATCATCCAGCGAGCCCGCAGCCGGGCCTGAATCCGATTCCGGATCCGCAACCCGCGCCGGAACCGCAGCCAGATCCCGAACCGCAGCCGGAACCGCAGCCAGATCCCGAACCGCAGCCGCAGCCGGAACCAGAACCGCAACCGGAGCCGATCCCGGAGCCAGACCCGCAAGACGAGGGAGATCCGTCACTGACGCCGATCGACCCGAGGTGGGCGCGTTGCAGCGACGGCAGCGTCTACATCGAGGGGCGCTCGGCGCTGCTCGGCGCGCTGGTGTTCGCGCGGGTGGTGCACGCCGGTCAGGTCACCGAGCATCCGGAGCAGATGCAGGTGCTCGGCGACGCCCGTTGGTATTCGAGCTCCCCCGTCTTCCTCCCCGGAACGGAAACGGGCGCCGCCGGGGCGACTCTCGAGATTCAGTTGCGGCTAGCCGACGGTCGGGCGTCTCCCTGGACGCAGTTTCCGCTCGAAGCGATGAATGAGCTCGACGCGCCTCCGGCTCAGTGCATCATTCGATAGCCTCATCAGTCGGGCGACCCAGCTCGGGGTTGAGACCCGTCACGATCCACGACGACGTCAGCAGCAGCGTGCGGCAGATGAGATTGAACCAGAGCAGCAACCCGGCGAAGACGGCGAACGTAGCGAGGAGCGGGTTGCTCGTCGCGCCCCCGATGAGCACACCGCCCAACATCTTGAGGCCCAACATGACCAGCGCCCCAAGGCCGCAGCCGATGACCAGACGCCATCGAGGTACGCGCACCTCGGCCAGAAAGCGGTGCATGGCGATCAGCAGCACGATATCGAAGAGGTATACCGCGGCGTAGCGCAGGACGGTGCCGAGTGTGCCCACGAACCAGTTTCCATGATCCGCGCCGATCCAGGAGAGAAACTGATCGGCGAGGTTGGAGCTGAGTACGGTGAGCACCGCCGAAACGAGTATCGCCGCGAAGAACACGATCGCGAGCACGAAGTCACGCAGTTTCAGCAGCACCGGGTTGCGATAGAGGCGCACTTCGAGACCGAAGATGATGCGGATCGAGCGCCGTGTTCCTGTGAACCAGTTCAGCGCGACCCACACCAGCACGAGCCCAGCGATGATGCTCGACCAGTCGAATGCGCGAGCGCTCATCAGCTCGTCGATCGATACCGCTCCCCCGGATCCGACAAGCCCGGGAATGAAGAGGTTGATCTGGGCGATCACCGTTTCGAGCAGTTCCGGCCGGCCGCGCAGCACGATGCCAAAGATGCCGAACCCGAGCCAGAGCGCCGCGAACACTGCGAAGAGTGCCTGGTAGCTCATGCCGCCCGACAGCACGATCCCTCCGACGTCGGAGAAGTGCATGTAGGTGCGCACGGGCCGGAGCCGCTGCGCCCATTGCCACCGCCGCATGCCGCGCTCGACGACCTCGGAAACGCGCGTCGCCCCGGAATCCTCCACGTGATCGGAGGAGTTCCGGGGCGACGTCATTCAGCCACTGTAACCGAGGGGGAAACCCCGGGGCGCGTTACGCGACCTTGCCGGTGCGGATCGCTGCCTTGACCTCGGCGATGGCCTTGGTGACCTGGATGCCGCGGGGGCAGGCGTCGGTGCAGTTGAAGGTGGTGCGGCAGCGCCACACTCCCTCGGTGTCGTTCAAGATGTCGAGGCGGACCTCGGCGTTCTCATCGCGTGAATCGAAGATGAAGCGGTGCGCATTCACAATCGCTGCGGGCCCGAAGTACTGCCCGTCCGTCCAGAACACCGGGCAGCTGGTCGTGCACGCCGCGCAGAGGATGCACTTCGTCGTGTCGTCGAAGCGCTCGCGATCCTCGATCGTCTGCAGGCGCTCCTTGCCGCCCTCGGGAGTCGAGTTCGCGACGAGGAACGGCTGCACCTCGCGGAATGACGCGAAGAAGGGCTCCATGTCGACGATGAGGTCCTTCTCGAGGGGCAGGCCCTTGATCGCCTCGACGTAGATCGGCTTCGAGATGTCGAGATCCTTGATCAGGGTCTTGCAGGCGAGGCGGTTACGGCCGTTGATGCGCATGGCATCCGACCCGCAGATGCCGTGCGCGCAGGAGCGCCGGAACGAGAGCGTTCCGTCCTGATCCCACTTGATGCGGTGCAGGGCGTCGAGAATTCGGTCCGTCGGGTACATCTCGACGTCGAAGTCCTCCCAAAAAGCATCGCGCCCCGACTCGGGATCGAAACGGCGAATCAGCAGGGTCACCGTGAAGGGCTTCGGTGCTTCCGGAGCCTCGGCGGTGGGAGCTTCAGCGGTTGCAGTGCTCATGACCTAGTACTTCCTCTCCAGCGGCGGGTAGCGCAACTCGCCTTCATCGTTCTTGGTGAAAACGACCGGCTTCCAGTCCAGGCGAATGTGATCGTCGGGGTCGGCCGAGTGCGGGTCACCCGATAGATACGCCATCGTGTGCTGCATGTAGTTCTCGTCGTCGCGATCCGGGTAGTCGTCTCGCATGTGCCCACCGCGGCTCTCCTTGCGGTTTCGAGCCGTGTACGTGAGCACCTCTGCGAGGTCGAGCAGGAACCCGAGCTCGATCGCTTCGAGCAGATCCGTGTTGTATCGCTTGCCGCGATCCTGCACGCCGACGTTGATGTATCGCAGGCGCAGGTCGTTGATCACGCCGAGCACCTCGGTGAGCGACTCCTCGGTGCGGAACACCTGAGCTCCGCGGTCCATGGCCTCCTGCAGTTCGCGACGCAGATCGGCGACGCGCTCCGTACCGGTTCCGTTGCGGAAGCCCTCGACCATTTCGCGAACCATCTTCGCAGGATCCTCGGGAAGCGGAACGAAATCAACGGTCTGCGCGTAATCGGCCGCGTTATTGCCCGAGCGCTTGCCGAAGACGTTGATGTCGAGCAGCGAGTTGGTGCCGAGTCGGTTTGAACCATGCACGGACACGCAGGCGCACTCGCCCGCGGCGTACAAACCGGGCACGACGGTGGTGTTGTCGGAGAGCACCTCGGCGTCGTTGTTCGTCGGGATGCCGCCCATGGCGTAGTGAGCCGTTGGGAACACGGGAACGGGCTCGGTCACCGGGTCGACGCCCAGATAGGTGCGCGCGAACTCCGTGATATCCGGCAGCTTGGTCTCGAGCACCTCTGCTCCCAGGTGGGTGCAGTCGAGGTAGACGTAGTCCTTGTGCGGGCCGGCGCCGCGGCCGTCGAGCACTTCCTGCACCATGGAGCGCGCCACGATGTCTCGCGGAGCGAGGTCCTTGATGGTGGGTGCGTACCGCTCCATGAATCGCTCGCCGGAGGCGTTGCGCAGAATTGCTCCCTCGCCTCGGGCTCCCTCGGTGAGCAGGATCCCGAGCCCGGCGAGGCCGGTGGGGTGGAACTGGTAGAACTCCATGTCTTCGAGCGGCAAACCCTGGCGCCACACGATGCCCACGCCGTCGCCGGTCAAGGTGTGCGCGTTCGAGGTCGTCTTGAAGATCTTGCCGAACCCGCCGGTGGCGAACACGATCGACTTCGCCTGGAAGACGTGCAGATCGCCCGTCGAGAGCTCGTAGGCCACGACGCCGGAGGGCTTGCGGACTCCGTCGACCTCGGTCATCACGAGATCGAGCACGTAGTACTCGTTGAAGAAGTTGACGCCGAGCTTGACGCAGTTCTGGAAGAGCGTCTGCAGGATCATGTGGCCCGTGCGGTCGGCGGCGTAGCAGGCACGGCGCACTGCGGCCTTGCCGTGATCGCGCGTGTGCCCGCCGAAGCGGCGCTGGTCGATCTTTCCCTCAGGTGTGCGGTTGAAGGGCAGTCCCATGTTCTCGAGGTCGATGACCGCGTCGATGGCTTCCCGCGCCAGAATCTCGGCCGCGTCCTGGTCGACGAGGTAGTCGCCGCCCTTGACCGTGTCGAAGGTGTGCCACTCCCAGTTGTCTTCCTCGACGTTCGCGAGCGCCGCGGCCATACCGCCCTGCGCCGCACCCGTGTGCGAACGCGTCGGGTAGAGCTTCGTGATCACCGCGGTCTTAGCCTTCGGGCCGGCCTCGATCGCGGCTCGCATGCCGGCGCCACCGGCGCCGACGATGACGACGTCGAACTGGTGATAAGTGACGCCGTCCTTGACGGTGACGTCTTCGCCCTGATGGGTGTCTGTGGTCACGTGAATCCTATTCTTCGTTTCGAAATCTGTTGCTGCTGCTGCGCGCGGAGATTACGGCGTCGGGCAGAACGACGCCACAAGTGCCGGGTCTGCGCCCGCGGGGCAGGGGTCGAGCGTGTAGATCACGATGGTGCCGAGCAGGATGAGCAGTGTGGCCGAGAGGAACAGCGCGACCTTGAACCCCTTGGCGAGGCGCGGGCGAACGACGTAGTCGTTCACAATGGTGCGCATGCCGTTCGCGCCGTGGATGAGCGCCAGCCAGAGGAGCAGGGTGTCCCACACCTTCCAGAACGGCTGCGAGAGCTTGCCGCCGACGAATCCGAAGTCGATGGCGTGCACGCCATCGCCGATCATGAGGTTCGAGAAGAGGTGGCCGAATACGAGCACGATGAGCAGAACGCCCGAAACGCGCATGTAGATCCAGCCCCACTTCTCCCAGTTCGTGCGCTTCTTCGCCGGCGCCTTCGAGCGCGGGGCATCAATGGTCAGTGACATGTCTGTTCTCCCCGCGCTCAGTGACCGAATACGTTCATCAGGTGACGCGGCAGGAAGCCGGCCATCGTTACCGCCCAGAGCCCCATGACCACCCAGAACATGGTGCGCTGGTACTTCGCGCCCTTGCTCCAGTAGTCGACGAGGATGATACGAACGCCGTTGTACGCATGGAAGACGATCGCCGCTACCAGCACCGCCTCGCCGAGACCCATCACGGGCGTCTTGTACGTGCTCATCACGGCGTTGTACGCCTCGGGGCTGACCCGCACGAGGGCGGTGTCGAGCACGTGCACGAGCAGGAAGAAGAAGATGGAGACACCCGTGATGCGGTGCAGCACCCAGGACCACATTCCCTCATTACCGCGGTAGAGGGTGCCGCCGGGGCGAACCTTCTTCCTCGCCACGGGTGCGGCTGCTGCCGTTTGGGCTGACACGGGCTTCCTCCTTCGTCGGGCTTCGCCGAGAGACACCCGGCGGCTGACATAGCCATCTCGCCATGCGCGGGAACTCCCGTCACAACGCATGGCTGAGAATCCACTGCGGAACCATTATGACACCTTTCGCGAGCGCTCCTGCACGCTCTCGCTGGCCGGCTGAGGCGTGCTTTCATCTGATGATTGGCTGCTCAACTCGGGCCGCGCAGTAGGCTGAACGCATGACCGAGAGCTCTGCGCGCATCCCAGCCATTGAACGCCTGACGTGCGTGATTCCGGCGGGCGGCGTGGGGTCCCGACTGTGGCCGCTCTCGCGAGCGAATGCCCCCAAGTTCCTCCTCGACCTCACCGGGTCGGGAGACTCCCTGCTCCGGGCGACGTGGGATCGACTCGCTCCGCTCGTGCCGGCGGAGCGCACCATGGTGGTGACGGGCATCTCGCACCGCGACTCCGTTGCGGAGCAGCTGCCCGAGCTGCTCGGCGAGAACCTCGTCACCGAGAGCGAGCCGAAGGACTCGTCGGCGGCCATCGGTCTCGCGGCCGCGATCCTGGAACTGCGCGACCCCGACGCGATCCTCGGGTCGTTCGCGGCGGACCACGTGATCCGTGGCGACGTGCTCTTTCAGCGCGCGGTGACCACGGCGGTGCAGGCCGCGGATCAGGGATACATCGCCACGATCGGCATCCACCCCTCGCACCCCGCGACCGGCTTCGGGTACATCTCGACGGGTGATGCGCGCCGAGACCTGGCGCCTTTCGACGTGTACGACGTGACGGAGTTCGTCGAGAAGCCCGACGCCGCGCAGGCCGAGGGCTACCTCGCCGACGGCGGGTACCTGTGGAATGCAGGCATGTTCATCGCACGCGCGTCGGTGCTGCTCGAGCAGATGGCCCTACAGCAGCCCACCCTCGTCGCATCGCTGAGGGAGATCGCCGCCGCCTGGGACACGGAGCGCGGCGCCGACGTGCGGGAGCGTCTGTGGCCGACCCTGCCGAAGATCGCCATCGATTACACGGTCGCCGAGCCCGCTGCAGCGGCCGGCAAGATGGTGTGCGTCGCCGCGCACTTCGACTGGGATGACGTGGGCGACTTCGCATCGGTCGCGAACCTGCTGACCCGGGGGCGCGGCAGTGATCTGGCGGTGCTGGGCGACGGCGCCCAGGTGCTCTCCGACGCCTCGAGCGGCATCGTCGTCTCCGAGAGCAGCCGGCTCGTCGCGCTCGTCGGCGTCGAGGACGTTGTCGTCGTCGACACCGCGGATGTGCTGCTGGTGACGTCGAAGAGCCGGGCCCAGGATGTGAAGAACCTCGTCAGTCGCATGAAGGTCACCGGCGGCGGGCACCTGCTGTAGCCAGCGGGAAGCCGGACCGCTAGCGCTGAAGCTGAAGCTACGCCGCGACCACGAGCGAGAACGGGTAGCGCTGGGACGACAGCACGCGCACCGCGGATCCCGAGCTTCGCAGCGCAGCCAACCCGTCTTCGGGATCGGCACCCGGATAGCGGTCGCCGGTTTCGAAGTCGGGGTCGTTCGACAGCACGACGCGGCCGTTCGCGTTCACCAGCGTGACCCCCGAATGCCCGTCGAACACCGAGAGCAACGCATCCTCGAGCGACGAGACGAGCACATCGGCGCAGACGACCCCCCAGAAGTCACCCCCGACGAGCACCGGGACGGCCGAGGTAATGGTGACCTCGTTCGAGCACAGGTAGTCGACGAACGGCCCCGCGACATGGCGGTCACCCGTAGCCTCGGGTACTCGATACCACTCGAGACGCATGAGGTCGATGGCGGCCTGCCCGGGCCCGAACGTCGACGATGCGAGCAGTGCCCGGTCGCGGCCCTGCCACCACGCGAGCGGATTGCCCTCTGCGACGAGATCTTCACTCGCGCAGAATCCAGCGCCGTAGAGCGGGCGCCCCTCGGTATCGAGCACGCGGTGCGCACCGGGCTCGACGATCACGGCGAGCTGACCGCCCGTCAACGGGCCGCGCTCCGACTGGCGACGGAGCACTGACGTGAGTTCCGGAACCCACCTGTCGAGTGGCGCGAAGACGCCATCGAAAAAGTCGTCGACGTGGCGCAATGCCACGTGAAGCGGGGCGTCTGCAGTATGGGGCGCGGCAGTCACAGGACTCTCTTCCTCTTCTTCGAGGTCGCCGAAGAGTCACCCCTCCCGACGACGCGCTTCCAGTGTGCCACGAAGATCGGTCTCGTGCGGGGCCGCGATCAACTCGGTTCTCAGGCCGACGAGCCAGCGGGTCGACGCTCGGACCGATTCACGAATGGCGGATCGCGCTGCATCGATGTCACGCGCCCGTGTCGCTCGGATCTGCGCCATGAGCGCTTCCTGAGTCGACGCGCGGGCCTGTGCGTCGAGATCCTGCAGGGCGAGCAGCGGAGTGAACTCCGTCTGCACGCGCACGTGCTCGGTGGTGAGACGTACCGACTGGCTGAGCGCAGCGAGCTCCAGCTGGATCTCAGTGACTCTGCGGCGCCAGGCGATGCGATCGAGGTCACGGGCCCGTTCGATCACGGCGGCCACGACGTCGATCTCACCCGACGTCGCACGTTGACAGGCGTACTCGGCACAGGCACAGCAAACGGCCTCGTAGTGCACGGCGAGGTCGGCGAGCGCAACGCGCGGCATCGCCTGCAGCGCTCGCGCATTGACCTCTTCGACCGATCCGTGACTCGGACGAACGAAGCTGCCGCCGTTGCGACCCCGCCGAGTCTCGATGAGACCGCGATGACGCAGTCCGCTCAGCGCTTCTCGAACCGTGACGACCGCAACTCCCAGCAATGCCGAGAGCTCGGTCTCGCTCGGCAACCGCTCGCCTTCGGTGAAGGCGCCGACCGAAATGGCTTGAACGATGCGCGACTCGACCAGCTCGATTCGGCCCTCGTCGCCGATCGGCGCGAGTGCCGCAGTGCGCAGGCGACTCGGGGGCGCGGACGGCATCTGAGCGCTCACCGTGATCCTCCGATTCTCACGAACGTACCGAGTGTTGCACGTCGCGACTGAGATTTCGCCGCCGCCACTCCGTGACCAAACCGTGACCGAAGATTGGGATCATCCGCCTTAATCCTCTAAACCCATATGTTATGTTTCATCTATCCGGCCGACAGCGACGTTGAGGAGCATCCGCATGACACATCACGCCCCCACCCCGGAGCAGCAGGGGGACATCGCCGTTTCGGTGCGCGGCGTTCGGAAGCAGTTCGGCGACCTCGTCGCAGTGAACGATCTCGACATCGAGATCCGGGCCGGCGAATTCTTCTCGATGCTCGGGCCATCCGGATCAGGCAAAACGACCGTGCTCCGCATGATCGCCGGCTTCGAGGAGCCCACCGCTGGTTCGATCCTGCTGCACGGCACTGACGTCACGAGGTCGGCGCCCTTCGACCGCGACGTCAACACGGTGTTCCAGGACTACGCGCTCTTCCCCCATCTCACCATCGCTGAGAACGTCGCGTACGGGCTCAAAGTGCGCGGCGTCTCCGCCGCCGAGCGCCGTCGTCTCGTGGCGGAGTCGCTCGAGCAAGTGCAGCTCGCGCACGTCGCCGACCGCTCGCCCGCACAGCTCTCCGGCGGTCAGCGCCAGCGCATCGCCCTCGCTCGCGCCCTCATTCTGCGCCCCAAGGTGCTCCTGCTCGACGAACCGCTCGGGGCCCTCGACAAGCAGCTGCGCGAGCAGATGCAGTTCGAGCTCAAGCAGATCCAGCGGGAGGTCGGCATCACGTTCGTGTTCGTCACGCACGATCAAGAGGAAGCGCTCACGCTCTCCGACCGAGTCGCCGTATTCAACAACGGGAAGATCGAGCAGGTCGGCAGTCCGCGTGAGGTGTACGAATTTCCTCGCACCGAATTCGTCGCGAGGTTCCTCGGAATCACCAATCTGCTCACCGATTCGACGGCACAGCGCATCCTCGGCGAGAACGCACCGCACAGCGTTCGTCCGGAGCGCGTGCGGCTCGTGGATCCCACTGCGCCACTGGACGCCGCAGATGTGGCGCTCGCCGGCACCATTCTCGAAACGGTCTACGCCGGTGCGCACACCCGCTACCTCGTCGAAACCGACAGTGGCACCCGATTCATCTCCGAGGCGCAGAACACGCACACCCCTCGCACCCACCCGAGCATCTCGCGCGGCGACGCCGTGAGCCTGCGGTTCGCCCGCGATCACGCGGTCGCTGTGCCGAGCGCCTGACCCTGTTTCTCACTCGATCCACACGCACCACACACCGAATCGCCTACGAAGGAGTACCGATGCACAAGAAACTCGTCATCCCCGCCGCCCTCGTCGCCGCAGCCGGACTCGCCCTCTCGGGCTGTTCGAGCAGCGGCGGTGAGACCGCTCCGGGAGACATCGCGATCGACGTTCCCGACCTGCCCGCGCTCGAATCAGTCGGAGACATGGAATCGGAGGTGAACATCGTCGCCTGGTCGGGCTTCGTCGAACCGGCGTGGGCCGACCAGTTCACCGCAGACACCGGCTGCAAGGTCAACCGCAAGGTCGCCGCAACGAGCGACGAGATGGTGCAGCTGATGCGCACCGGCGAGTACGATCTCGTCTCCGCCTCGGGCGACGCAAGTCTGCGACTCATCGTCGACGGCAACGTGCAGCCGCTGAACACAGAGCTGATCCCGAACTTCGGTGACGACATCGTCGAAGGCATGAAGGGGCAGCTCTACGACACACTGAACGGCAACGTCTACGGCATTCCGATCGGCCGCGGCGCGAATATCCTCGAATACAACTCCGACGTCGTCACTGAAGAACCCACCAGCTGGGATGTGGTCTGGGAGGACGACAGCCCGTACGCGGGCAACATCGCAGCCTATGACAGCCCCATCTACATCGCAGATGCGGCGATCTACCTCATGGCCACGCAGCCCGATCTCGGCATCGAGAACCCCTACGCACTCGACGACGAGCAGCTCGCGGCAGCAGTCGAGCTGCTGCAGCAGCAGAACGGAATGGTCTCGGAGTACTGGTCGCCCGCGACGAATGTGACCTCGTTCACCGGCGGCAACTCGGTGGTCGGCACCTCCTGGGAGGTACTGCGCAAGGCGACGCAGGACGAGAAGTTCAAGAGCGTTCTGCCCGAGGAGGGCTCGACCGGTTGGTCGGACGCGTGGATGCTCGCGGCGGAATCCGAGAGCCCCAACTGCGCCTACGCGTGGATGGACTACACGAGCAGCCCGGAGGTGAACGGCCAGATCGCGATGAACTTCGGCATGGCGCCCGCCAACGCCGCGTTCTGCGAGACCAGCGACGAGGCTCGTGAGCACTGCGAGTACTTCAACGCGACCGACGAAGAGTACTTCGAGCAGGTGTGGTTCTGGACCACGCCGATCGATCAGTGCCTCGATGGCCGCACCGACGTGCAGTGCACGAACTACCAGGACTGGACCAGCGCCTGGGCCACCGTCAAGGGCTAAGGCCCCGACATCGGGTGACCGGGGGCCCGCCGCTCCCGGTCACCCGGTCCACTCGCTCCATCCGTCACACCACGTCCCGTCTGTGAGGAACCATCGTGTCGAACCAGCCGACCCTCGAGCGCCGCACCAAACCGGTCTCGACCGCGCTCTACCGTCATCCGCGCGGCCGCCTCGCCTCGCTGCTCACGCTGCCGATGGCGTGGCTGCTCGGCGTCTACATCCTGTCGCTCGTGCTGCTGCTGATGACCGCGTTCTGGACCACCGACCCGTTCACCTCCCGGGTGAAGCCCGGGTTCACGCTGCAGAACTTCGAACAGCTGGTGACTGTGCCCGCCTATCTGTCGACGGCGCTGCGCACCCTCGGCATCGCCCTCGCGGTCACCGCGATCTGCGCCGTCGTGTCCATTCCGCTCGCCGTGTTCATGGCAAAGGTCGCCGGCCCGAGACTCAGGGCCGTGCTCGCGGTGCTCGTCACCCTGCCGCTCTGGGCGGGGTACCTCGTAAAGATTATCGCGATGCGCCTCGTCTGGACCGATGAGGGTTTCTTCAACTGGGCGCTGTCTCCGTTCGGGATCACGGGCCCGGGCTTCGGCACGCTCACCGTCATCCTGACCCTCGTCTACCTCTGGTTCCCCTATATGGCGATTCCGGTATACGCCGCCGTGTCGCAGATCCCGACCAATCTGTTCGACGCTTCTTCCGACCTGGGTGCAAGCGGCGCCCGCACGATCCGCACCATCGTCGCGCCGCTGCTGCTTCCATCGCTGATCGCCGGATCCGTCTTCACGTTCTCACTGAGCCTCGGCGACTACATCGCGGCCATGTACGTGGGCGGCTCGACGCAGATGATCGGCAGCATCATCGCGCAGAACATCAATCTGAATCCACCCCTTGCTGCGGCATTCTCCTTCGTGCCGATCGTGCTCGTCATCATCTACCTCAGCGCGGTGCGCCGCACCGGCGCGCTCAACAACCTCTGACCGAGATCCGCAGGAGACCGACATGCTTCGTCTGAACCGCACCACGCGCGCCGCGCTCACCGTCATCACGGTGATCGCGCTCGGGTTCATGTACATCCCGCTGTTCGTGATCGTCATGAACTCGTTCAACTCGGGCCGCGTCTCCGGTTGGCCGATCCCCGGGTTCTCGCTGGAGTGGTGGGGCAAGGCGCTCACAAACCCGGCCGTGCACGCCGCCCTGCTGAACTCGGTGATCGTGGCGTCCGTCGCAACGGCCTTCGCCCTGCTGCTCGGCACGCTCGCCGCGTTCGCACTGCAGCGCTTCCGCTTCTTCGGGCAGCACACCGTCAACCTGCTCATCGTGCTGCCGATCACGCTTCCCGGCATCGTCACCGGTGTCGCGCTCTCGAACACGTACTTCCAGGTGCTGAAGCCGATGGGCATCAACATCGGCTACTGGGGCATGATCATCGCGCACGCCACGTTCTGCGTGGTCATGGTCTTCAACAACGTGATCGCTCGCCTGCGCCGCATGCACCCGAATCTCGACGAAGCGTCGATGGACCTCGGCGCCGGAATCGGTCAGACCTTCCGGCTCGTCACCTTCCCGCAGTTTCGCAGCGCCTTCATCGCCGGTGGTCTACTCGCCTTCGCGCTCTCATTCGATGAGATCGTGGTCACGATCTTCACCGCCCCGCCGGGTGTCGAGACCCTCCCCCTCTGGATCATGAATCAGATGGCGCGGCCCAACGAGGTGAATCAGGTGAACGTGGTGGCGACTGTCATGATTCTGCTCTCACTGATTCCGGTCTACTTCTCGCAGAAGGTCTCGGCGGTCAGCGACGCGAAGTAGTTGGCGACGCTCCGCGCGCGGCATAGGAGGCGCACGCTACAGGCGGTCTCGGTGCTTGTCGCGCAACTCCTCGACCGCCCGTTCGAGCGCCGGGTCGTCTCCACGGGCCAGCGCCGCGTACTGCAGCACGAGTCCGTCGTCGGTGGGAACGGCCTTCACCCACATGCGCCGGCGCGCGACGAACAGCGACCACACCAGGCCGCCGAGCGCGAGCAGCGCGAACACGAGCACGAACGTCTGCGCCGGATTGCGCATCACGTCGAATGAGGCGTATCGAGGCACGTCGTCGAGCGTGATCGTGCCCATCCCGTTGGGCAGCTCGGTTGTCTGCCCCGGTGTGAGCTCGATCGATTCCGCGTCGATCGCGCGACCCGTGAGCTGCTCCATGTTCGAGGTGTCGAGCGAATACACGGAGCGCGGCACGCCGTCGTCGATTCCGAGGTCGCCGACGAAGACATCGAGCGTGAGCACGGGGTTTTCAAGATCGGGGTAGTTCGAGGTGTAGGCACCCGTGTCGAGATCAGCCTTCGTCGGGTAGAAGAACCCGCGCAGACCGACCTGCACCTGTTCTCCCGCTGCATCTGTGATGCCGTACGGCACCTTCACGACGCCGAGCGAAGTCATCGTCATGTTGTCCTGCGGAATGAACGGCATCGCCTCGCTGTAGACGACGGTGCCCTCGGCGTTCTTCACCGTGATGCGCGGAGCATACCCGTTCGCGATCAGATAGATCGGCGACCCGTGCACGCGCAGGGGGTGGTTCACCTGAATCGTCTCGTCGCTGATACTCCCGTCTTCGGGATCGATGAGTTCGAGGTTCGCCGTGTAGTCGCGCACCTGCCCGATCGCGTTCGTGTTGCCGTCGTCGGGGGTGACGTAGGTGACGTCGAGCGAATCGAGCTTCAGGCCGAACGGATCGAGGCTCGACGAGTCGAATGCGCGCCCCGTATTCACGGTGTCGTAATCGATGAGCTGATTCACCATGGTTTCGCCCTCGACGAGCACCTTCTGCCCATTGAAGGTGAAGACCCCGCCGACGCCCACGCTGATGAGTACGCCCAGCAGTGAGATGTGAAAGAGCAGGTTGCCGGTCTCGCGCAGATATCCGCGCTCGGCCGACACCGACACCGTCTCCACGCCCCGGCGCGAAACCCGCTGGATGTCGGTGCGGTAGCGCAGCTTCTTCAAGACACGAGCCGCCTCCTCGACGGCGCGTTCGGCGAAGGCCGTGCGATCCTCGTCGCTCGCTTCGGGGTTCACCAGTCGCACCTCGGAGAATCCGGCCATACGCTCGAGGCGAGCCGGCGTCTTCGGGGGTCGACCGCGCCACGCCTTCCAGTGGTGCGTAATGCGGGGGATGACGCACCCGATCAGCGAGATGAAGAGCAACAGGTAGATCGCCGAGAACCACACCGAGCCGTAGACGTCGAACGCCTGGATCGGGAAGGCGTCGAGAATCGGGAAGAGCTTGGGATGATCGGCTTCGTACTGCACCACGCCGTT
The DNA here is from genome assembly GCF_040687075.1 of Leucobacter sp. NPDC077196. Lineage (NCBI taxonomy): Bacteria > Bacillati > Actinomycetota > Actinomycetes > Micrococcales > Microbacteriaceae > Leucobacter > Leucobacter sp. NPDC077196. The sequence goes on along the minus strand of NZ_JBFBML010000007.1, from coordinate 133,499 downwards.
CGGGTCGGCGCTGCGCTGCGGCACGAGCGAGCCGGGAATCGCCGCGACGGCGAGCAGCAGGAGCAGCACGAGCGCGACGCGCATGCTGGTGAGCTGCCGCCAGAACCACCGCATCCAGCCGGTGAAGCCGAGTTCGGGCGATTCGGCGCGGAGTGACCCGCCGGCCCCGGTTCCGTCGTCGTAATCAGAGGGGCGTGACATAGCCGCCAATCACCGCCTGCAGTGCGTACATCATCTTGCTCCAGAGGCCGGTCACCATGAGGAGACCGATGAGGATCAGCAGCCCGCCGCCGATCAGGTTCACGGCACGAATATGCCGCTTGAAGAATGTCATCGTCCGAGTGAGCCAGCCGAAGCCGAGCGCGGCGAGGATGAAGGGGAGGCCGAGGCCGATGCAGTAGGCGATCGCCAGCACGACCGATCGAGCCACCGAGCCCTGCTGCAAGCTCAACGTCATGATCACACCGAGCGTCGGGCCCATGCAGGGCGTCCATCCAACGGCGAACACCGCGCCCAGGAGCGGCGCCCCAGCGAGCCCGAGCTTCGGCTTGATGCGCATCTTCTTCGTCGTCTGCATCCGATTGAAGAGCCCGACGAACACGAGCCCCATCACGATGATCACCGCGCCCATGACTCGAGTGATCACGGACTCCCACTCGAGGAGCCACACTCCGACCGTTCCCGCAGCGGCCAGAAACGCGACGAGCACGACGGTGAAGCCGAGCACGAACAGCACTGAGCCGAGCAGCACCCGACCGCGCGGGGCGCGTTCACCGGGAGCCGAGCCGGCAGTAGACCCAACATACGCGAGGTAGCCGGGGACGAGCGGCAGTACGCATGGGGAGAGGAACGAGAGAAGACCCGCGGCGATCGCGATGAGCGATGCGACGAGCAGTTGCCCATCGGCGACGATGTGCTCCACTGCTACTGCTCGCCGGCGGCGTCGCTCGATTCGGCGAGGGTCTCGTCGATGAGGGTGCTCAGCTGAGATGCACTCGCGAGCTGCCCGAGCACGCGGTGCGCCACGCGCCCCTCGCGATCCAGCACCAGTGTCGTCGGCACCGCATTGAGGGGCACCTGGCCCGCGAACGCGCGCTGCACCGAACGGCCGCCCGCGTTGTCCATGATCGAGGGGTACTCGATATCGAACTCCTGCGAGAACTGCTGCGCCTGAGCCACCTGATCGCGTGTGTTCACACCGACGAACTGCACGCCCTCATCCGAGTATTCATCGAATGCGGTGACCAGATCGGGGGCCTCGACGCGGCACGGAGCGCACCCGGCGTACCAGAAGTTCACGACCGTCACCTCGCCTGCCGTGTCGTCGGAGCCGAAGGTCTCGCCGCTCTCGTCCACCCCGGAGAACTCGACGGGCTCGGTGCGCTCTGCGGTCGGTATGCTCAGCGACGTCCCGTCGCCCGAGACGTAGCCCTTGTCGCTTCCCTCCTGGTACTGCGACGCGAGGTCTGAGCCCTCGCTGCTGCAGCCGGCCAACAGCAGAGCGGTCGAAAGCGTGAAGGTGACAGCGGTGGCGGTGCGTCGCAGGCTCATACGGCTCCTACATCTACGGCGTCGTCGATCAGGCCGGCGGCGGGGGTGCGGTAATCGACCTCGAACCAGCGCTCGCCGCGCTTCTCGAAGGTGGTGATGCTCGACAGATCGCAGCGTCGCGATGACGGGTTGTGGAACAGGGGCTTACCGATGATGTCGAGGTGTGCCATCCAGATCGGTGATTGGTGCGACACCATCACGATGTCGCCATCGCGCGTCGAATCCCAGGCGTCGTCCATCGCCGACCGCACGCGATCCGCGATCTGCCGGTAGGGCTCCCCCCAACTCGGGCGGAACGGATTGAGGTAGCGATACCAGTACCGCGGCTTCGTGAAGGCGCGGTCGGCGCCGGAACTGACCATGCCCTCGAATGCATTGGTCGGCTCGATGATGCGTTCTTCGGTCGCGATCTCGAGGCTGAGCGCACTCGCGATCGGGCGCGCGGACTGCTGCGCGCGCTCCAGCGGCGAGGCGAAGAGCTTGGTGACGACCCGGTCGCTGCCCGCCAACTCGAGTGCTGCGGCCTCCGCCATCTGGTGGCCGCGTTCAGACAGGCGGAATCCCGGAATGCGCCCGTAGAGCACGCGATCCGGATTGTGCACCTCGCCATGGCGCACCAAATGCAGCAGTTTGTCGCTCACACATCCATTGTACGTTCGGAGTGTCTGGGAGTTCGGGGCTGAGCCAGCAGCGGTCACCGCAATCACCCGATCGCCCCGTACAGCGCTTCGCACCGTGACAGCTAGACTGTCCGGGTGACTGAGCGTGTATTGATCAAGGACCTGGCCGCCCGCGAAGACGGCATCGTGCGTGTCTCTGGATGGGTGGAGAAGGTACGCGACCAGCGGTACGTGCAGTTCGTGGTGCTGCGTGATGAGTCGGGCGCGGTGCAGCTCGTCAATGGCGGCGTGCTGCGCGAGCCGGATCCCGAGAACCCCCGTTCAGACGTTCTCGTGCCCCGCACCACCACCATCTCAGAGCTGACCCAGGGATCGTTCGTCACGGTCACGGGCGAGCTGCAGCACAACGAGCGTGTGAAGCTCGGCGGCGTCGAGGTGCAGATCGAGGAGATCGAGGTCGTCACGGCTTCGCTCCCCGACAACCCGGTCGCCGGCGACTCGAACATCGACGTGCGTCTCGACTGGCGCTTCCTCGATCTGCGCCGTCCCGAGCAGAACCTCGTCTTCCGCGTGCAGACCGCGTTCCTGCACGCGCTGCGCCAAGTGTGGGTGGATCGCGGCTTCATCGAGATCCAGACCCCGAAGCTCATGGCGAGCGCCTCCGAGTCGCGCGCCGAGCTCTTCGAGGTCGAGTACTTCGAGGGCAAGGCGTTTCTCGCGCAGAGCCCCCAGTTCTTCAAGCAGATGGCACAGGCTGCGGGCTTCGGCGGCATCTTCGAGGTGGGCCCCGCTTTCCGCGCAGACCACTCGTTCACGTCGCGGCACGCGACCGAGTTCACCTCAATCGACACCGAGCTGAGCTGGATCGACTCCCCCGAAGACGTCATGGAGCTGCACGAGGAGCTGCTCGTCGCCGGCCTGACCGCGGTGAAGGAGCAGCTCGGCGCTGAGATCGAGAAGCTCTTCGGCATCGAGGTCGAGGTGCCGTCGCGCCCGTTCCCGCGCATCCCCCTCGCCGAGGCGAAGGAGATCGTGAAGGCGGAGGGCTACGAGGTGCCCCGCGCCGATGCCGACATGGATCCCGAGGGCGAGCGTCGCATCGCCGCTCACGTTAAGAAGAAGTACAACCACGACTTCGTGTTCCTCACGGACTACGACGCGTCGATCCGCCCGTTCTACCACATGCGCAACGCTGAGAACCCGCAGCTCACGCAGAGCTACGACCTCATCTACCGCGGCACCGAGATCTCGACGGGCGCGCAGCGCGAGCACCGCATCGAGGTGCTCGAAGCCCAGGCGGTCGAGAAGGGCATGGACCCGAAGGAGCTCGGCTTCTACCTCGACTTCTTCCGCTACGGCGTGCCGCCGCACGGCGGCTTCGGCATGGGCCTCAACCGTGTGCTGATGCTCCTGCTCAAGCAGCAGTCGATCCGCGAGGTGACATACCTCTTCCGCGGGCCGAACCGCCTGCTCCCGTAGGTCCAAACGTTCGCGTCGACGGCGCCCCTCGCTTCTGTCGATGGGCGCCGTCGGTGCGCGGGCAAGACCTCAGGTGCTCGGAAGCGTGCTCAACGTGCAGGTGGGGTTGATGCCCGCGAGCCCCATCGATGCGGTTGCCACGAGCCATTGCGATTGCCAACCGCCGGGGCCGACGAATCGGATTCCGAACACGACGCTCCCGCCGAGCAGGCCACCGAGCAATCCGCTGTTCACGACGGTCGTGTACGCCGCGGGCGTGCTTCCGGTAGTGTTCACGTTGCCGAGCAGGGGTCCGGTCACCGGAATGAGCCCGGAGCTCGAGACGTACCCATATTGCGCATTCGCTGAGGTATACCCGGTGGCGCCCACCGGTGCGCGCCAATAGATCGTCACACGCGGATTGAGCCCCAGCGCGCCCGGTGTGGTCACGCAGTTCGCCCTCGATACCGGTGCCGGGACCGTCAAAGCGGTGAACGTCGCGCGCCCCGAATCCCCGTCCGTCCAGAGCGCCTCCGTCTGCTGCGGTGGCTGCGACAGCCCGGTCGCCACGATGCCCAGGGCAATCATGCCCGCGGCGAGTCTGGTTCGACGACGGGTGCGGACGGCGGTGTCATCCCGGTCGCGGCCCCGGATCAAGCGGCGCTGCACGGCTCTCCCGCCGTCCGTCGTCCGCGCAGGAGCGAGGCGACGCCCGCGGCCGTCAACCCCGCCGCAACGGCGACGAAGCCGAGTGCCCAAGCGGGCTCGGTCCCGGTAGTCGGCAGGGGTGCGATCGGCTGGGGACTCGTCGCGACCGCCTCACTGCCTCCGGCGGCGCGCATGGTGAGCGCGACCATGCCCGACGCAGGTGCGGGAATCGTAGCGGTCACCAGCAACCACTGCTCCTCGGTGGCGCGCATGGCGGTGAGTGGCATCGCGGCAGCCCCGACATCGACGCGTCCGCGGTTCTCGAGCACCGCCTCATCACCCGCACAGCGCCCCTCGTTCCAGGCGACGTCGCAGCTGCGCACGTCGAGGGTCAGTCCGAGCTCTCGCGATCCGGCGGCCGCGAGCGAGACCTCGACGATTCCGGGATCGGGGGCGTCGACCTGCACTCCCACTTGCCAGACCACCGGCACGCCGGGCCGCATCGTGCGCATCGCGTCGGCGTCCCCGATCGACGTCAGCGTAATATGCTCGCCTCGAATGACGACCGGGGTTGCCTCGGACGGCGCGACGGCCTCGGCGCCCGTCGGAGCAAGGGTTGCGCCGACCAGACCCATCGCGATCGCGCTCACCGCCACGACGCCGGCGGCCGTGCGATCCTTCGCCCCGCTCTCGCGCGCACCGTGCAGTGGCGTGCGGGAGCCGTCTCGCCGCGGTCGCGGCCAGAACGCCCACGTCACCAATACCGATGCCGAGAGCGTCAGCCCCCCGAGCACCCAGGGGTTCGAGAACCAGACCACAACCTTCGCCAGGTGCGGTACGGACATCATCACGATACGCGTCTCGGTGACGGTGTACGGCAGCGGATCCTCGGCGTCATTCGCATCGCCCCGCATGGTGATCGTACGACTCTCACCCGATCCCTCGATCGAGGTGACGCGGTGCGTGACGGGCAACTCTCCGGGTCGGTCGACGGTCAGCACATTGCCGACCTCGATATCCGACGCTGGGATCTCACGCACGACCGCGAGCGACCCCGTTGGGATCGTGGGCGACATCGATCCGGTCTTGAACATGATGAGCGAGACGTTGCAGAGCGCCGACACCAGCACGAGCACCATGCACACCAGACCGCCGAGCGCTGCAATATTCAACAGCGTGTTCCCCACAACTCGACCCGCGTTCCCCCGCGTCATCGCCTCCCCCTTTCACCCTGCATGCCCGACCGTTCACGAAGTCGATGTTCCCGTCACCGTCCACGTCGCGGTCGTATTGGTCCCCTGCGCGGCATTCGAGGTTCCGGCGGGCAGCGTGACGGCGAAGCAGTATGCGACGGGCGACGCTCCCGCAGCAGCAAGCGGAACCGAACCGCTCCCCGCGACCGTCAAAGCGCTCCCGTTGGGCACGACCACGCTCGACGAACCTCCGAACGACGTCGAGTCGCACGTCTGAGCCGCCGGAATCACGCGCACCCCGTAGGTGAGGAACCCCGCAAGGCTCGTCGCCGACGTCGTCGTTGTGGTGGGTGCGCTCAATGTCGCAGTACCCCCGACGTTCGTGGCGTCTGTCGTACGCACCAAGAACTTCGCATACGTGGTGGTTCCCGGCGACATCGCCGTCGGCGTCACCGCGAACGTCAGTGCGGCGGGGGTCGCGGCAGGGTTCTCGGTGTACGTCGCCCCGTTGTTCGCCGAGCCGACGACGCCGAACGTGCTCGCAGTGAACGTCGCCCGGGCCGATTCAGTGTCGGTCCATGCCGCGAGCGTCAACGATCCGCCCACCCCGAGCACGAGGGCGCCGGCGAGCACCGCGCGCGTCTTCGTGAACCAATCTCCCCGCGCTCTGCCATGCCCACGAATGCCGGTCGAACGGCCTCTGCGGTTCACGGCAGACCTACAGAGCGTCGCCCGAAACCGCTGCGAAGTTCCAGGTGATCTCGCCCTCGACGCCCTGCGCCAGGTCATCGCCCGCCGTCACGCGGAAGCACACGTTCTGCACGTCGGCGAGGCTGTCGAGGGCGAACGTCGCGGCGTTCTCGTCGGTGCCGGCGGCGTAGGCCTCCTCGGTGCACCCGAGGGTGTCGGTGAAGACGTAGTCGGCGGTGATGCCCACGAGCGCGGGATCGACGGCCTGTGCGATGGTGACCTCGGCATCGTATGTCGCGTCGCGCTCGAGCTGCACCGCGAACGGGGCGTAGACGACGTCATCGGGCGCGAGGTTCTCGGCGCCCACGGTGAATTCGAGCTCCTCGGCTTCGGCTTCCGTCGGATGATCGCTGAACGCCGTGCCATCGGTCGAGCCCTCGATGCCGAAGTTGCCGCTGCCGAACACGCCGGTGGCCCATTCGTTGTCGGTCCAGGCCGCAAGCGTGATCGCCGCCCCGACGCCGAGAACGAGCCCACCAGCGAGGATCGCGCGCGCCTTCGTCCATCCGCGCTTCGATTCCGGTGCTGCTTCTACGCGCTCCGTGGTCATACCCATTACCCCCTTGTACGCCGCGCAGCCAACTTTCCTATGACTGCACTATGGTGACAGGGTACGTGGAACCCATCTGACGCAACAGGCCTTGCGCATCTCGGGCATGTCGGATCGGGCGCGCACTGCGGTGAGGTGAACGAGGGGGACGAGGTGACCGAATAGCGCGCGGCAGCCCGTCGCTCAGCGCCGCCGGGCTACGACGACTGAGTCGCTGAGTCGGTGCTGGGTTCCATCGGGTCCGCGCCCGTCTCGCTCGCGCACCTCCGCGACCGCGACCTCCCAGGCATCCTCCGCCAGCTCCAGTGCGGCGAGTTCCGTCTCCGGGGTCGGAAAGTCCTCGTCGTGGTGCGACGACCACTGCGGAGCGGCCGCGTGAGCGATGAGCACGAGTCTGCCCCCGGGAGCCACGCGGTCAGCAGCGGCTCGCAGAATGCGCTCGCGCGGCAGTTCTACCGGAGATTGGAAGAAACTCGCTGTCACGAGGTCGAACGGAGCCGCACCCCCATCGATGGCCGCCGGATCCTCACTCCAGCGACCGAGGTCTGCAGCGATGAAGTGTGCGCCCTCGAGCCGCCGCTCCGCAGCCGCGAGCTGCGCCCGAGCAACCGCGGTCGAAGACAGGTCGATGCCCGTCGCGTCCCACCCGCGCTCGGCGAGCCAGTGCACATCTCCGCCTTCGCCGCTCCCCAGGTCGAGCGCTCGCCCTGGGGTCCAGCCCTCCGCAAGGTCGGCGAGCGTGCGGTTCACGCTGCCCGACCAGACGCGGTCGGCCGAACCGTACCGCTGCTCCCAGAACGCGATGGGATCCGTCGGTGCGGGATCGTGAGGCTCGGAGAGCGGTGCGGGATGCGGCACCGGATGCGAATCGTGCGCGTGCGCGCCGTGCTGGTGAGCGCCCAATTAGACCACCTCCGCTGCGGCGAGGGCGTAGTCCTCATCCACGAGAGCGGCATTCACCGCTGCCCCGGCCATCGTTCCCGCGCCCATCACGAGCGGCACCGTCGCTGCCGGACTCACGATATTTCCCGCGGCCCAGACGCGCGGATGACTCGTGCGCTGCATCGTGTCGACTGCAATGAACGCACCCATCGGAGTATCGCTGCGATCGAGCGCGAGCTCAGAGAGGAACCCATCTTGGGGCACCATCGCGAATCCCGTGAAGACGGCATCGATTGCGAACTCCTGCCCATCCGAAGTGCGCACCGCACTGACCTGCGACCCGGAGCCGACGACCTCCTCGACCGGAGCCGGCACGAGGCGCACCCCGCGCGCCCGCAAGCCCCGTTCGGTATCGGCATCGAGCACGCTGGAGCCCTCCGCATCCACGAGCCCCTCCGTGAACACCGTGACGTCGTCGCTCCACTGCCGCAGCAGCTTCGCCTGGTGCAGTCCCATCGGCGAGGTCGTCACGACCGCGATGCGCGTTCCGCGCACTTCCCAGCCGTGGCAGTACGGGCAGTGCAAGACGCTTCGGCCCCAGCGTTCTGCGAGCCCGGCAATCTCGGGGAGTACGTCGGTAACGCCGGTCGCAGCAACCAGGGCCCGCGTCGTGAGCACCTCCCCCGATTCGAGCTCGACAGAGACCGAGCCGCCCACGGGTTGCGGCGATCCGGCGCCCTCGACCGTGTCGCGCACCGCACGTACCTGAGCGGCCCGAAACTCGACCCCGTAGCCCTCAGCCTCGGCGCGACCGCGATCGAGCAGTTCGAGCGGGGGTGTTCCGTCGAGTCCCAGCACATTGTGCATGTGTGCGGCGAAGCGGTTGCGGGGCGCCCCGCCGTCGAGCACGAGCGTGCGCCGCAACGAGCGCCCGAGCGCCTGCGCAGCACTCAGGCCGGCAGCGCCGCCGCCGATCACAATGGCATCCCAATCTGTTTTCGTCATGCCATCAGCATCGACGCGATGTGCAATAATTGCAATCTGGTTTGCGAAAATGGCAAGGATACGCATGGATGAACTGCAGCGGCTCGGGCCGCGCTTACGCGCCGCCCGGCAAGACCGCGGATGGACTCTCGAAGATCTCGCCGCTCGGGCAGGCATGTCTCCGAGCACGCTCTCCCGGCTCGAGTCGGGTAAGCGCCAGGCGAGCCTCGAGCTCTTGCTTCCCGTGACGCGGCAGCTCGGCATCCGCGTCGACGACCTGCTCGATGCGCCGGATCGCGACCCCCGCGTGCACCGCTCCCTCATTCGGCGCGAGGGCATGACGATCGCTCCGCTCACCCGCGAGGCGTCGGAGGTGCGCGCCTTCAAAATCACGTACTCCCCAGATGCGCCGGAGTGCGAGTTGCAGGTGCACGAGGGGCACGAGTGGCTCTACGTGCTCTCGGGCAAACTGCGCCTGTCTCTCGCCGAGCGGGAGCACGTGCTCGGCCGGGGTGAGGCAGCGGAATTCGACACCTCCGTACCGCACCGCATGCGCGCTGACGGCGCGAAACCGTGCGAGGTGATCAGCATCTTCAACACGGTCGGCGAGCGCCTCCACCTGCACACGACCTAGCACCCTTGATCCAGACTTCGTCGTGAGGGAGGAGCGGCACTTTGCCGAGTGCCGTCACCATCCGCGCTCGGCCAGGCGGTGCGGCGCGGGCAGGTCGGCGACGTTGATGCCCACCATGGCCTCGCCGAGCCCGCGCGAAGCTTCGGCGACCTCGCCAGGGTCATCGAAACGCGCCGTCGCTCGCACGATCGCGGCGGCACGCTTCGCAGGGTCGCCTGACGTGAAGATGCCGGATCCCACGAAGACCCCGTCGGCGCCGAGCTGCATCATCATCGCCGCATCCGCGGGCGTGGCGACCCCGCCCGCGGTGAAGAGTTTCACCGGCAGGCGACCGTTGGCCGCGATCTCTGCGACGAGATCGTACGGCGCAGCCAGGTCTTTCGCCGCGACGTGCAGTTCATCTGGGCCGAGCGCAGAGAGGCGGGCGATCTCACCGCGAATCGTGCGAATGTGCTTGGTCGCCTCCGAGACATCGCCGGTGCCGGCCTCGCCCTTGGAGCGGATCATCGCTGCACCCTCCGAGATGCGGCGAAGCGCTTCGCCCAGGTTCGTCGCGCCGCACACGAAGGGAACCGCAAACCGTTGCTTGTCGATGTGGTGCACGTAGTCGGCCGGCGACAGCACCTCGGACTCGTCGATGCAATCCACCCCGAGCGCTTCGAGTACCTGCGCCTCCACGAAGTGCCCGATGCGGGCCTTCGCCATCACGGGAATCGAAACGGTCGCTCTGATGCCGTCGATGAGGTCCGGGTCGCTCATGCGCGCCACCCCGCCCTGTGCGCGGATGTCTGCCGGAACGCGCTCGAGCGCCATTACGGCGACGGCACCGGCGTCTTCCGCGATCCTCGCCTGTTCGGGGGTGACGACATCCATGATCACCCCGCCCTTGAGCATGTCGGCGAAGCCTCGCTTGACGAGGGGCGAGCCGGTGGTCGGAGCTGCGGTGGACGCTGATGCCTGGGATTCGGTCATACGCACTACCTTGCCCGGCTGCATTGGTCTGTCTCAAGGTCCACAAGTGTCAAGTTGCAGGAGACCAATTCCTGGGGCCCGCTGGCTCCTCGATGGATCGGGGGGCCAGCGGCGGTGCGCCTCAGGCCGTCGTGGGTTCGCCGATCGAGAGCATCAGGCGGTTCGCCCAGTTGAAGAAGGCGCCGGCCTGAATCGCGTCGAGCAGTTCGAGCTCGCCGAAACCTTCTTCACGCAGGGCGGATATCTCGGCCTGCCCGAAGCGCGGCGGCGTCGCCGTCAGAGCGACGGTCGCGTCAACGATGGCGTCGATCCTCGTCGAGATCCGCGCCCCCACCCCCTCGTCGAGCAACCGCTGCACCTCGGTGCGATCGGCGCCCTGCTCCGTCGCGAACCGCGAATGCACCGAGGCGCAGAACACGCACCCGTTGAAGCGCGAAGCGGCGGCCGCTGCGAGTTCGCGCTCGGCGCGAGGCAACCCGGCGTCGGTGTTGAAGAAGATGTCGAGATCGGTGAGCGTGCGCTCGCGCAGCGCTTCAGGATCGCGCGCGAGCAACCGGAAGTAGGGCATGTGCACGCGGTCGCGCTGCACGAGCGCGTCGTAGTGCGCCTCGGTGAATTCGGCGACCGGCAGGGGCTCGAGCCACGGCTTCCACCCCAGCACGTCTTGCGTGAAGCGTGCGGGCTCGTCGACACGAGGCGCAGCTGGCAACGCCTCAGAGGCCGTCACCGGCGCCTGCTCGGCCGACGCTCCAGCACGTTCGCGCGCCACCGCGGCAACCTGCGCGGCGAGCGCCGGGAGGTCTTCGGCGCGCGTCGCCGGAACCCCGCCGACGCTCTCGCGCAGTTCGCGCAGGCCGTGTGCCACGCGCAGCTGGAATGCGAGAAACGAGATGAGCTGGGAGAGCGTGACGATACCGGTGCTGCTCCATCCGGCGTCGAGCAGCCGCCCGAGGCGCTCGCGATCGGCGTCGCGGGGGTGGAGCACGAGCATGTGGGCGTGCTCGAGGGCTGCTGCGAGCCGATCGCCCAGCGCGTAGGCCGCTTCGACGGACGCGACGCGGTACTCGGGGCCGGCCTCGCTCTCGGGCGCGTTCTCGGCGCGGAACGCCCCGTAGGGGCCCTGCCCGGCAGCGCGCCCGGCTTCTGCGACGATCAGGGGCTCGAGCCCGGCGCCGCCCCCCGTCTCGCGCAGCAGCGCACCGTAGAACGCGACGGCCTCCGGCTCCTCGTGCAGCTGCGCGACGAACAGCGCGACTGCGGCCCGCTCGGCCAGCGACACCTCAGAGGCGTCGAGCGGCACGAAGAGCGCCTCGAAACTGCCCTGGGCGTGCTGCTTCGATTCCGGGCGGCGATCGCGCGCCCGATCGAGGGCATCGCCTGGAAAGATGCCGGTGAGCGATGCGATGACGTCTGCGGGAACGTATGCGGGAAGGGTCATTGCGGTGGTGCTCCTTCTAGTGTCAGATCTCCCAGTGCCCCGACGACAGCGATGCGCCGGGGATCGCCTCGATGAGGCGCTGGGTATAGGGGTCTTGCGCGTTGCTGAACACGTCTTCGGTGCGGCCGTGCTCCACCTGGCGGCCGCGCTGCAGCACGGTCACCGTGTCGGAGATCTGGCGAACGACGGCGAGATCATGCGAGATGAATACGTAGGTGAGGCTCAACTCCTGCTGCAAGCGCGCGAGCAGTCGAAGAATCTGCGCTTGCACCGTGACGTCGAGGGCCGACACGGCTTCGTCGAGCACGACGAGCTCGGGTTCGACGATCAGCGCGCGGGCGATCGCGACGCGCTGCCGCTGACCACCCGACAGCTCGCGCGGGCGACGCTGGGCGAACTCGGCAGGCAGCGAGACGATTTCGAGCGCGTGGGCCACGCGTTCGGCGCGATCCGCGCGACTCCCGGTGCCGATGCGGAAGTTCTTGAGCGGCTCGGCGAGCGTCTGCCCCACGGAGAGACGAGGATCGAGCGAGCCGTACGGGTTCTGGTAGACCATCTGCGTGGTGCGCCTGAACTCGCGCAGGCCGGAGCGCCGCAGCTCGGTGACCTCGGCACCGTCGACGCGCACGCTGCCCGAGGTCGGCACCGCGAAGCCGGCGATCGCACGGCCGGTCGTCGTCTTGCCCGATCCCGATTCGCCGACGAGCGCGTGGGTCGACCCGCGTGCGACCGAGAACGAGACCCCGTCGACCGCAACGAAGGCGTCGTCACCGCGCCCGAACACCTGATGCAGGTCGCGCACTTCGACGAGCGGGGCTGCCGGCGCAAACGATGCGGGAGCCGCAGCTGCACCGCCGGGAACGGATGCGACAGCGATCGTCTCCCGTTCGACGAGCTTGCCGAACGAGGGCGCATCGGCCATGAGCTGCTTCGTGTAATCAGACGACGGCTTCGCCAGTACCTGCGCTGCCGGGCCGGCCTCTTGCACCTCGCCGCCGCGCATCACGACCACGCTGTCGGCGCGATCCGCCGCCACGGCGAGGTCGTGCGTGATGAACAGCACGCCCGTTCCCATCTCCTCGCGCAGGCGGTCGATCAGATCGAGCACGGTGCGCTGCACGGTGACATCGAGCGCGGAGGTGGGCTCGTCGGCGATGATCAGCTCGGGATCATTGGCGAGCGCCGCCGCGATGAGGACGCGCTGACGCATGCCGCCGGAGAACTCGTGCGGGTACTGCTTGGCCCGCTTGATGGGCTGATCGATGCCGACCTGCTCGAGCAGTGCGTGGACGCGATCGTGCACCTCGTCGCGACTCGGTCGGCCGTGGATGCGCAGCGATTCGCTGATGCTCTTTCCGACCGGTTGCACCGGGTTGAGGGAGTTGCCCGGATCCTGCGGAATGAGCCCGATGCATCGGCCGCGCAGGTCGCGCCAGCGCCGCTCGGGAAGTCCGACGAGTTCGGTCGACCCGAGGCGTCGCTCGTTCAGCGTGACGCTGCCGGCGGTCACCCGCCCGTTGGCGGGGAGCAGGCCGATGACCGATTGGGCGACCGTGGTCTTGCCCGATCCCGACTCGCCCACCACTGCGGTGACCTCGCCGGCGCGCACGTCGAAGCTGACCCCGCGCACGGCATCGATGTGCCCCTGCCGAGTGCGGTACTGCACCGCGAGATCACGGATGCTGAGCAGCGGTTCGACGCTCATGCGTTGCCTCCATCGCTGATGGCCCGGCTCAGTCGGTTGCTCGCGAGCACCACGAACACCACGACGATTCCGGGAAGCACGGTCAGCCACCACGAGGTGGCGAGGTAGTTACGGCCCTCGGCGATGAGCAGGCCCCACTCGGGCGTGGGCGGCGGTGCGCCGTAGCCGAGGAACCCGAGCGTCGAGATCTGCAGGATCGCCGAGCCGAGCTGCAGTGCGGCGAGCGCGATCACGGCGGTGAGCGAGTTCGGCAGAATGTGCCGCCACAGCACCCCGAAGAAGGTGCCGCCGGAGCCGTAGGCGGCCTCGACGAACTCGCTCGCGCGCACGCTCACCACTTGGGAACGCGAGAGGCGAGCGAACACCGCGATCGACGTGGCTCCCACTGCGATCGCCGCATTCGTCGTACCGAATCCGAGCAGAATCACGATGCTGAGTGAGAGCAATAGGGTCGGGATCGCGAGCAGCACGTCGACCACGCGCATGAGGGCCTCGTCGACCCATCCGCCGACGGCGCCCGCGGTGATGCCGATGAGCGTGCCCGCGACGAGGCCGACGAGCACGGCGATCAACGCTGCGCTGATCGACTGCGAAGCGCCGTAGATCACGCGCGCGTAGAGGTCGCGCCCCGTCGCATCGGTGCCGAACCAGTGCTCGGCGCTCGGCGCCTGCAGCGCTGCCCCGACGCTCGCGGTCGGATTGACCGAGGTGAACAGCCCGGGAGCCACGGCCCACGCGAGTGCGATAAGCAGCACGAGCGCTGGCACGATGATGCCCGGGCGCAAGAGGGCTCTCCACGAGAACGCGCGTGCTCCGCGCGCGCCGCTCGGCGGCACCGCGCGTGCGGCTGAAACGTCGATCGCGGTCATGCGGTCGCTCCTATCGACTTGCGCGCGGTGCGCTGCCTGAGCCGTGCATCGAGCACGGGGTAGAGCAGATCGACCACGAGGTTGATCGTGACGAAGACGACGGTCGCAATGACGACGACCGCGAGCAGCACGGGGGTGTCGCGGTTGGCGACCGCCTGCGCCGTGAGCGCGCCGATGCCGACCCGGCCGAAGACGGCCTCGGTGACGATGGCGCCGCCGACGAGCTCTCCGAAGAGCAGACCGGCCATTGTCATCGCCGGCAGCAGGGCGTTCGGAGCGACGTTGCGCCACAGCAGCCAGCTCGTGCTGGCGCCCCGCGCCCGCACCACCGCGATGAACGGCTGCTCGCTCACCTCGTCGATGCTGCGCAGCAGCACCTGCGCGAGGGGCGCCGCGATGGGGATCGCCAGCGTGATGGCCGGCAGAATCAGCGCCTGCATCTCGGTCGCCCCGATCGTCGGCACGAGACCGAGCTGGAACGAGAAGACCTGGATGAGCACGATGCCGATCCAGAACACGGGCAAGGAGACGAAGAGCGGCGGCAGGTTGCGGAAGAGGCGTCGCGACCAGCTGCCCGCGCCGTAGCTCGCGGTGAACGCGATGACGACCGCCAAGAAGACGGCGAGGATCAGCGCGACCACCGCGAGCGTCAGCGTCGAGGGCAGCGCCTCGGCGAGCAGCGTTGAGACCGCCGCTCCGCTCTGCACCGAGTACCCGAGATCGCCCTGCAAGAACGCCCCGACCGAGTCGAAGAACCGCACGAAGAACGGACGGTCGACGCCGTAACTCGCCCGGATCTCGGCGAGTTGCTCCGCCGAGAGCCCGAGATCAGGATTGCCGAAACGCGCCATCACCGCGTCTCCGGGGAGCGCGGCGAGCAGCACGTAGGCGGCGGTGTACGCGAGCGCGAGGACCAGGATCGCCTGGCCCACGCGCCGCAGCAGCGCCGCCCGACTCACTTGCCGAGCTGCACGTCGTAGAAGGAAGGACGACCGATCGATTCAGTCGCGAAGCCCTCCACCGTCGCCTGCAGACCGAAGACCTGCGGCTCCTCGAAGAGGGGCAGCACGTATGCCTGCTCGGCGAGTCGCTGCTGCGCCTTCGCCGATGCCGCCGCGCGCTCCTCGGAGGTCGGCACCGAGGCGATCTCGGCGAGCGCGGCGTCGAGTTCGGGGTCGTGGATGGTGCCCGACTCCGTATCGAGATTGAGGTTCGCGTTGCGATTCGTCGAGAAGATCTGCGACTTCAGCACATCGAAGTCAGCGCGGCCGACCATGGAGTGGTACACCTGGATCGTGTCCGCGTCGAGACGCGCCTCGTCTTGCGCGGCCTGGTCGCCAGGGAAGAGTTCGACCTCGATGCCGAGCTCGGCGAGCTGCTCCTGGATGAGGGTGACGACCTCCTTCGAGCGCGGCTGCGGCAGCGCCTCGTTGAAGGTGATCGAGAGGCGCTCGCCGTCCTTCTCGCGGATGCCGTCGGATCCCGGCGTCCAACCGGCGTCGTCGAGCAGCTGCTCGGCCTTCGCGGGATCGTACTCGTAGAACTCCGACGTATCGGCGTAGCCGAGTGCGGTCTCAGCGAGGATGCCGGTGGCGAGCGGGTAGTTCTCGGTGAACAGCGTGCTCACGATGGCCTCGCGGTCGATGCCCGCGATGATCGCCTGGCGCACCTTGATATCGGTGAGGGGGGTGTGGGCGAAGCGGAAGCTGAGGCTGTTGTTCACGCCGTTCGTCGCCGCGTGCACGAGCTCGAGGTTGTCGCCGGCGAACTGCGCCTCATCGGGCGCGGGGATCGCGCGTGCGATCTGCGCCTGCCCCGACGTCACGGTGCCGACGCGCACGCTCGACTCGCCCGCGACAATGATGTTCACGGCGTCCAGGTGAGCGCGACCCTCGTGCTCGCGCGACTCCGGCGCCCAGTCGTAGTCCTCGCGCACTGCCAGATCGGTCTGCTTGCCGATCTGCTCGTCCGAGATCACGAACGGCCCGCTGCCGATGATCTCGGTGGCGTTGCCGGGACCGAACTCCTCGTTCGTGCGGTCGAGGCTGGCGTTCGCGAGCAGACCGGAGTTGATGGTCGACGTCGCCTGCGCGAAGCCGGGGGACGGAGCGCTGAAGTAGAACTTCACCGTGTACTCGTCGACGGCCTCGCCGTGGTCGTAGTTGTTGATGGCCTCGGAGATCGACAGCGCGCGGTCGGTGTCGCCCTTGCCGTAGAGATCGAAGTTCTTGACGACGTTCTCCGCGTTGAGCGGTGTGCCGTCGGAGTAGGTCACGCCCTCGCGCAGCGTGAACGTGTACTCCGTCGCATCCTCGTTCACCTCGGGCAGTTCGCTCGCGATCCACGGCTCGAGCTCGAGCGTCTCGGGGTTCTGATAGAGCAGGCGATCCGTCACCTGATTGACGACGCCGCCATTCGGGTAGAAGCCGGCGGCCGGCGGGTACAGCGTGTTCCAGGTCTGCGGTTCGAGGTAGGTGAGCGTGCCGCCCTCCTGAGCCGTGGCGTCGCCGGAGCCGCTGCCCGCGTTCGCCGAGCACCCGGTGATCGCCATCGCGGCTACGGCCATCGTGGCGATCCAGGCGATGCGGTGCTTCTTCATGGTGCTCCTTCTGCGAACTCGTGAGTCGTGTGACGCTGCCCGTTCGTCGTGATGCGGGCAACCCGGCTAATGTTATAGCTCTCATAAGCTAGCGGAAATCTTCGGTGTCACAGAACTTCATGAACTCCTCACGTCACAAACGGTCATCCGATCAGACAGCAGCAGCTCGGGCGGCGTATAACGGAACTATGAGCCCAGTCCCGACGATCGCCATCATCGGCATCGGCCCGCGCGGCACATCGCTCGTCGAGCGCATCGGGGCTCACCTGAGCGAGACCAGCGGCGGCACCCGTGCCGACGACACACCGGGTCTCGAGCTGCACCTCGTCGAGGAGACCACCTTCGGCGCAGGGCGCATCTGGCGCACCGACCAGACCCGCGAGCTCTGCATGAACACGCTCGCCGATGCCGTCACGCTATTCACCGAACCCGGCAGCTCGGTCGCGGGCCCGGTTCGCGTCGGGCCCACGCTCTTCGAGTGGGGATTGCTGGCACTCGCAACAGCGACGTCGAGCGCATCGACGTCAAGCCCACCGACTTCGAGCGCACCACCGGCCGCGCTCACCGACGCGATCGCGGCAATCCCGGCATCGCACGCTGCGGCCGTCGAGGCCCACCCGATCCGGCCCGGGTTCGCCGACGAGTACCGCAGCGAACTCGAGGCGTTCCGCCCCGAGTCCCACCCGAGCCGGGCTCTCTACGGCGAGTATCTGCAGTGGTGCCTCGAGCGAGCCATCGCTGAGCTGCCCGCCGGGGCGCGCATCGTGCGGCACCGTGATCGAGCGGTGGGCGTTGCACCGACCCAGACCGGGCGGCAGCGGATCGAGCTGCGAGACGGAGGGCCGATCGACGCGGACGCCGTCGTGCTCGCGACCGGATGGATGCCGAGCGTCGAGACCGCCGAAGAACGCGAGTTCACGGCCGCGCTCGCCGAGCGCCCCGACCTCTCGTGGGTGCGCCCGGCCAGCCCCGTCGAGCAGAATCTGAGCGGAGTGGGATCGGGCGAGCACGTCATTGTGCGCGGCATGGGCATGGGGTTCTTCGACACCATGGCGCTGCTCACGCTCGGGCGGGGCGGCGAGTTCGTCACTGACACGCGGGCGCGCGGCGGGCTGCGCTACGAGCCCTCGGGGCGCGAGCCCGTGTTGCACGTGACCTCGGGGCGGGGCGTGCCCTTCCGCGCGAAGACGCTCTACGGTTCGCTGCCGCCGCGACCCGAGCAGCGCTTTCTCACCGGTGTCGACTGGACGACGGCACCCCGGCCCATCGACTTCGACCGCGAGTTCTGGCCGCGCATCGTCGCCGATGCGCACTTCGACCACTACCGCACACTGCAACGCGTGCGACCGAGCGCGACGACAGCCACTGCCGATGACGTCGAGTCGGCAATCACCGCCGCAATCCAGCCGCATCTCGCCGCCGCTCCCGTCGCGAACCCCGTCTCGGATCGCGACGCCGCTGACGCAGATGCGCTCGAAGCGGTCGCCCGGAACGTGGCAGACGTGGTGGCGCCGTTCATCGCGGATGCCGCCGATCGACTCGATCTGCTCGGCGAGATGCGCCCGGTGCAGCACGTCTTCGACAGCGCGGAAGCGTTCGACGCCTGGGTGATGGGACGCGTGTCCCACGACCTCGATGAGGCCGCACTCGGTCGCGACAGCGCATGGAAGGCGGGGCTCTGGTCGGTGAGCTCTGCGCGGGGGGTCGCCAACCGCGTGGGTTCGCTCGGAGGCTTCGACGCCGAATCGAGGGCCTCGGGATTCGCGATGCTCATGGCCGTCGGCGGCATGGCAGGATCGGGACCGCCCGCGTTCCGCAACCGCCAGCTGCTGGCGCTCGCCGAGGCCGGATTCGTGCGCTTCATCGGCCCGAGGGCCCGCGTCGCCATCTCCGACGCAGGGTTCACGGCCGCGTCGCCGTGCGTGACCGATTCGCAAGTGACCGCTGCGACACTCATCGATTCCTGGATGCACTTCCATCGCCTCGCCGACAGCTCCGACTCGCTCGCGCTCGGCCTGGTCGAAGCCGGGCGAGCGCGGCCGTTCCGCATCAGCGCGCGATCCGGCGAGCCCCGTGAGACCGGCGCCTTCGACATCGATCCGGCGACCGGGCTGCTCGTTCACGCCGACGGCTCGCTCGACGACGCGGTGCACATCGCCGGCATCCCGGTCGACGCGGCGCTCCATGACACGGTGATCAGCCCGATGCCGGGAACCGATCCCCCGATGCTGCGCGAAACCGATCGCGTGGCGCGCAGTCTCATCGCAGTGGCCCGACAGGCCCGATCCGGGCTCCCGCCGAGCCGCGGTGCGGCCCCCGACTCCCCCGCGCATCCCCGACCACTTGAAGGAGCCCACCGTGTCTGATCAGCATGCGAACGCACGCCCCGTCGCCCTCGTCACGGGCGCTTCGGGCGGGATGGGGCGCGAGATCGTTCGCGACCTCGCCCGCACCCATCGCGTCATCGCCGTCGGGCGCAACGCCGAGCGTCTCGACGCGGTTGTCGCGGAGACCGGTGCGACCGGGTGGCAGCTCGACGTCACCGACCACGAAGAATTCTCGCGCAGGATCGCCGAGCTCGACCGGCTCGACGTGCTCGTGCACGCTGCGGCGATCGGCGACCATCTCTCCGTGGAGTCTGCCGACGACGCCGCGTGGCAGCATCATTTCGAGGTGAACGTGACCGGACCAGCGCTGATCACGCGCGCCGCGCTCCCCCTGCTGCGCGCCGCGACGGCGACGGTCGTGTTCATCGGTTCCGGTGCAGGCACGCGCGCCGTACCGGGCAGCGCCGTGTACACCGCGACCAAGCACGCACTGCGCGGGGTTGCCGACGTACTGCGCATCGACGAAGAACCGCACCGGGTGCGCGTCGTCACCATCGCACCCGGCCAGACGGACACCGACATGCTGCGGGCCGGAATCGCCGCGGACGACTACACGCCGGAGCGCTACATCCGACCGGAGTCGGTCGCGCGCACCGTGCGCTTCGTCGTCGATGCACCCGCCGACGTGCAGCTCACCGACATCGCGGTGCGACCCCGACAAGAGATCGCGCGCCTGTGAACGGGCAGCACCACCGTTCGCTCGCGATTGGCGAAGAGGGTCAACTCCTCGCGGCGATCGCGTCGTTCGCGCGCTGGTCCCCGAGCGCATCCGCATCGGCGGCTCCGGGAGCGGCGGGGGCACCGAGACTCAACATGAGCCGGTTCGCCCACGCGAAGAATGCCGTCGCCTGGACCACGTCCAAGATATCCGCGTCGCTGAGACCGGCGGCGCGGAGCGCGTGCACATGATGTGCTCCGAACGCACTCGGGCTCTGCGTCAAAGCTGCAGCAGCGTCGACAATCGCACCGATCCTGCCCGAGAATTCTGCCTCCGGCCCCTCCTGAAGAAGCCGCAGCACGGTGGCCTCGTCTTTCGAGAAGGCCGCCGTGAATCGCGCGTGCACGCTCGCACAGAGTTCGCAGCCGTTTACCCGCGAGGCCACGGTTGCCGCCAGTTCCCGGTCGCCGCGCGGCAGCCCATCCCGCGTGAGGAAAATCGCTCGATCGAGTTGCGTTCGAGCCGAGAGGGAGTCGGGGTGCCAGGCGAGCAAACGAAAGTACGGCGAGTTCGGCCAGACGCTCGTCTCGTAGGCCTCGCGTTGCCGCTCGCTCGCGGTATCGGGCCCGGCAGCCGCGATCCAGGCGTGCCAAGCGCGCTCCTCCATGGTGTAGTGACTGCTCATGCGCGAGCCTCCTGCAGCACTCGGAGACCGGCGACGACGCGGGTCTGGTAGGTGACGAACGAGACGATCTGCGAGAGCACGACCGTCTCCGTGACACTCCACCCCGCTGTCGACAGCGCGTCGAGATCGTCCGACGTCGCCGCGGCGGGGCGCTGCACGAGCAGGTCGACGTGCCGCAGCGCTGCACGGATCCGGCGTGGACTCGGCCGACCGGCGGCACTCTCGACGCCGCCGATAACGAGGGCGTGTGCGTCGTCGATACTGAAAGTACCGGCCTCGCCATCCCGTTCCTCATCGATGAGCTCGAGGTAGAACTCTGCGAGCTCGTGCGCGCCATCGACTCGAGCCGCGCGGGCGGCGAACAGCAGGCGCAAGTAGCGCGGCAGGCCGGCCGCCTCATCGTCGTCGCCGACATCGAAGAGTGCGTGCAGGCTCGCCTCGGCCGCATCGGTCGCCTCGGGGCGGCGCCCCTGCAGCCGCGCCGCAGCCTCAGCATCGAGCCCGGCAAGCGCACTGAGCGTGTCCGGTCGCGTCATACAGCATTCCCTTCTTCATGCATCCCGCGCCCCAGGTAGGCCTCCTGGATCGCGGGGTCTGCGGCAAGTTCCGCCGCCGATCCGGCGAGGGCGATCTCTCCGGTGCGCAGCACGTAGCCCCGGGAGGCGATCGAGAGCGCCAACTCGGCGTTCTGCTCCACCATCAGCACGGACACGCCCAGTTCGCGGTTCAGCTCGGAGATGCGCTCGAGCACCTGCTCCACGATGATGGGCGCGAGCCCCATCGTCGGCTCGTCCATGCAGATCAGCAGCGGACGGCTCATGATCGCTCGGCCGAAGGCGAGCATCTGCTGCTCGCCGCCCGACATGCTCCCGGCGCGCTGCGACCGGCGCTCCCTGAGGCGCGGGAAGAAGTCGTACACCTCGGCGAGCGTCTGCTTGACGCCGCGGTCGCGTCGCGTGTGCGCCCCGCTGAGCAGGTTGTCTTCGACGGTCATGTCGGCGAAGACGCGCCGCGCCTCCGGCACCGAGGCGATGCCTGCCCGCACACGGCGTGCGGTCGACCACTGCGAGATGTCTTCGCCGTTCCAGATGATGCGGCCGCTGTCGGGTCGCTTGAGTCCGAGGGCGGTCTTCATCGTCGTCGACTTGCCAGAGGCATTGCCGCCCAGCAGCGAGACGACTTCGCCGTCGCCGATGCGCAGGTCGATGTCGATCAGCGCGGGGCTCGTTCCGTACGAGACGGTGACCGATTCGAAGACGAGTTCACTCATGGGTGTGCTCCTTGACGAATGCCGTGCCGAGGTAGGCCTCGATCACTCTGGGATCGGTGCGCACCTCGGCGGGGGTGCCCTCGGCGATGATCCGGCCTTCGTCGAGCACGATGATGCGATCGGAGAGGGTCATCACGAGGTCGAGCTTGTGCTCCACGAGGAGCATCGTCTGTCCCTGCTGCTTGAGTTGGAGCAGCTGTTTCAGCACCTCGGCGGTCTCGGTCTGGTTCATCCCCGCGGTGGGCTCATCGAGCACGAGCACGCGCGGATCGGCGACGAGCGCGCGAGCGATCTCGGTGCGCCGGCGGTTCGCGTAGGAAAGAGTGAATGCGTACTGGTCGCGGCGCGGCGCGAGTCGCTCGCCGAAGCGCTCGAGCTGACGCGTGACGGCGGTTTCGGCCTGCTCGACGCCCTTCCGGGGCGCGAAGAGCGCACCAAGCGCTTCGCCCAGCAGCGGCAGCCAACGGAGACCAGGAATCTCGCGCAGCTTCGACTCCTGCTGCCCCAACCCGTCGAGCCCCACCAGCACGTTATCGTGCACGGTCAGATTGCCGATCACCCGGCCGTTCTGGAACGTTCTGGTGAGCCCGAGCCGCGCGATCTGGTGCGGTTTTCGGCCGGTGATCGGCACCCCGTCAAGGGTCACCGAACCCGCGTCCGAGGCGAGCACGCCGCTCACGATGTTGAGCGTGCTCGTCTTTCCAGACCCGTTCGGACCGATGATCGAGAGCACCTCGCCCGGCGCGACATCGAAACTGACGCCGTTGACGACGGTCAGGCCGCCGAAGCGCTTGGTGATTCCCGTGACTCCGAGGAGTGGCGTAGTCATGCGCGCGTCTCCTCGCCCGCGGTGCTGTCGACCTTACGCTGGGATCCCGAGGCGGTGCCGCCGCCACCGCCTCGTCGGCCGGCGACCCGCTGGGTTGCGCGCTGGAGCCATCCCACGTGCGACCACAGGCCCTGCGGACGCAGCAGGACGAGCCCGAGGAGGAGCACGCCGTAGAGCAGCAGACGCCAGTCCGCGAGCGGGCGGAAGAGCTCTGGCACACCCACGAGGATCGCGGCCCCGATGATAACCCCAACCGGCGCGCGCAATCCGCCGAGGATGGCGATTGTCACGGCGAGAACCGACAGCGAGACGTCGAACTGCTTGGGCTCGATGAATGTGACCTGGGCCGCATACAGCGCACCGGCGAAGCCGGCGATCACTGCCCCCAGGCCGAAGGCGAGCGACTTGTAGGAGGCGGGATGCAGCCCGGCCGACGCCGCGGCCACCTCGTCCTCGCGCACAGCGGCCCAGACGCGTCCGAGTCGCGAGGATCCGAGTCGCGCCACGACAACCACGGCGACGAGCAGGATCGCAAGCGTCACCCAGTACATGGCGGAAGCGCTGCCGAGACTCTCACCGAAGAGCGTGGGTCGCGGGATCGACGAGATCCCGCGTGATCCCCCCGTGATCTGCGGCAGGTTCAACGCGAGCGCCGAGACGACCGCACCGGCGGCGAGGGTCGCCATCGAGACGTAGTGCCCCTTGAGCCGCCACGTCGGCGCCGTGAGCATCACCTGCAGCACGCACGCCGCAGCTCCTGCCGCCAGAAAGCTGAGCCAGAAGTCCCACTCGAATTGCGTCACGAGGATCGCCGACGTGTATGCGCCGATTGCGAGCGCGCCTGCCTGGCCCAGCACGATCTGCCCGGCGAAGCCGCCGGCGAGCGTGATGGAGAGCGCGAACAACGCGTAAATCCAGACTTGACTGCCCGCCCGCAAGAAGTAATCGCTGGCGACGAGCGGAAGCACGGCAAGCACCGCGGCGGCCGCGACACCCGCCCATGACGGAAGTCGCAGCGGCTTACCCGCTCCGAAGAAGGTGCCCGTCATCGGCTCGCTGGTGATACTGGGAACACGGCCGAGCAGCCCGCCAGGACGGATCCAGAGCACGAGGAGGAGCGATCCGAACGTGATGAGCTGGCGCACCGAGTCGCCCCAGAGCGAGACGCCGAACGCCTCGGCGATTCCGAGCACGAGACCGCCGACGATGGCACCCGCAATGGATCCCAGGCCGCCGATCGTCGCAGCAGCGAACCCCTGCAGACCGGCGAGGAAGCCGATCGCGGGCGACACGTTCGAGGTGTACATGCCGACGAGCACTCCCGCGAGGCCGCCGAGCGCAGAGGCGATGACGAACGAGAGCGCCTGGATGCGCTCCACGGGAATACCCATCTGCTGCGCCGCTTCCTGATCCTGCGAGGTCGCCCTGATCGCACGGCCGGTCTTCGTGTAGCCGAGCAGCCAGACCAGGGCTGCGACGCAGACGACGCTGACACCGATGATCACGATGGAAAGCGTGCCGAAGCGGAAACCGAGCAGTTCGAAGTTGTCGCGCGGGAATGCGCTCTCGAGCCGCCGGGTCTGACCGCCGAAGAAACGCAGCGAGAGGTTGTCGAGGATCACGCCGATCGCGAAGGTCGCGAGCAGCACGGCGATGCCAGGGGCCTTCCGCAGCGGCCGCACCGCCACCAAATATATGGCCCAGCCGAGCAAGCCGGTAATCACGATGACCGAAGGAGCGGCGACCCAGATGGGCAGGGCCATCGGTCCGGTCAGCCACCACGCGATCATCGCCCCGACCGCGAAGACCGCACCGTGGGCGAAGTTGACGATGTTCGAAACCCCGAATACGAGCGAAACGCCGACTGCGATGAGCGCGTAGGTGCTTCCTGAGACGAGGCCGGCGAGCAGAATATCCAAGAGATCTCCGGACATGCGGGAGCGACGCCCGCGAGGACGCCGCTCCGAGGTGTGAGGGGCTTACTGGATGGTGAAGGCACCGTCAGTGATGACGAGCGGGAACTGCTCGGCATCACTCACCCGACGTGTGTCGTCGAGGCTGTACTCGCCGTAGAGCACCGAGTTGAACGGCTGCCCGTCGTCAAGCGCGTTCCGCAGACCCTGACGCGTGAGTTCCTCAGCGCGCTCTGCTCCCTGGGCCACGGCGTTCAGCGCGTCGTATGCGCGGATCGCGTAGTCGCTCGGGGTGGCCTCGCCCGTGGCATCCGCGAAGTCGGCGATGAATTGCTGCACCTCGGGATCCTCGTTGTCAGGCGTGAAATAGCTGAGCGTCTGCACGCCCTCGGCAGCCTCACCGGCGAGGTCGATGAACTGCTGATTGTAGATCGAGCTGA
This sequence comes from Leucobacter sp. NPDC077196, assembly GCF_040687075.1. Classification (NCBI taxonomy): domain Bacteria; kingdom Bacillati; phylum Actinomycetota; class Actinomycetes; order Micrococcales; family Microbacteriaceae; genus Leucobacter; species Leucobacter sp. NPDC077196. Next base: position 108,464 of record NZ_JBFBML010000007.1, on the reverse strand, counting down.
TTCCCACGATCGGGGTGTCGATGCCAAGCTCGCGGGCCTGGCTCGTGATCAGCGCACCGTCGGCGGCGTACGAGATCAGCACGATGACCTCGGGGTTGGCCGCCTTCGCTGCCAGCAGAAGCGGGCGGAAGTCGGTGCTCTCGGGATCGTAGGCGGTCGAGTAGACCTCCTCGAGTCCCGACTGCTCCTCGCCCTCCTGGAAGAAGCCGTACGTCTCCTGCCCCCAGTCGGTGTCGTGGTAGAAGACCGCGGCCGACTTCCCCGTCTCCCCCGCGAACTCGGCGAGGCGCGGGGCCTCGAACTCCTGGGAGACCCAGGTGGCGAAGACGAAGTCGCCTGGGTCTGTGACATCGGGGCCCGAGGCGGAGAACGCGAACTGCACGAGACCGGAATCCTGATATATCTGGCTCGCGGCCGAAGTGGCAGGGGTGCCGAAGTCGCCCAGCACGGCGAGGATTGACTCGTCATCGACGAACTTCTGCGCCACCTGCGGCGCCTGCGCCGGGTCCGCCTGCGTGTCCTCGTACACGAGTTCGACCGAGCGCCCGTCGATGCCGCCGTCGTCGTTGATCTGCTCGAGCGCGAGATCGAGCCCCTGGCGGAAGTACTCGCCGTACTGAGCCGAGTTCCCCGTGTCGGGAAGCGCGACACCGAACTTGATCGGACCGCTTGACGCACCTTCGTCTTCGCCCGCGCCCCCGTTCGAGGAGCACGCCGCCAGGCCGAGCGAGAGCGCGGCGACGGCGCCGAGCGCGGCGACCCTCCGAAGACGTGATGACATGGCGAATTCTCCTCTTTCCTACGACAACGGCGTACAGGGTTCCGGCGCCGGTAACCCGTTCAGTGTGTCAGAGCGCTTCGATGCGACTCCGTAGATGAACTAATGTTACACATCACGTGAGCTTTGGTTCGGTCACGAGTTGCCGATCGCCGCGGGAAGTGGGATACCGTGCAGTATGCACTCTCCCGCTATCGCGATCGTCGGCGCCGGCGTTCGCGGTACCGCAGCGCTGGGACGCATCGCCGCACGGGTGAATGCGGCGCAACCGGCGGATCCACTCGACATTCACGTCATCGACCCCTTTCCGCCGGGATCGGGCAGAATCTGGCGCGACGGACAGCCGCGATCCCTCGTGATGAACACCGTGCCCGCGCACTCGACGGTGTTCGACGACGCGACGCTCGCATTCAGCGCGCCGTTTCCCGGCCCCGACTTCGCGTCCTGGTGCGTCGGAGTCGCCGCCGGCGATATCGCCGTCGAGTCCGAGTGGGTGCACGAGGCCGCGGCACTGACGCTTCCCTGGAGCACCCCGTCGCGCTCCCTGTACGGGCACTACCTCCGTTGGGCGCATCGGCGCTTTGCGAAATCGCTGCCGCCGCAGGTGACGCTGACGGTGCACGCGGCGAGAGCAAGACGCATCGCAGCGGAAGCCGATGTCTTCCGGATCGCGCTCGACCCGAGCCCGCTCGCCCCGTCCGCAGTGGCGCCGACGACCATCATCGCCGACACCGTGCTGCTCGCGCTGGGATGGGTGCCCCGCACGCATTGCGGGAGCGCTTCGACCGACGTGCCCTCCGAGAACCCGATCGATCAGCGCATCGAGCGGATCGCTCCGGGCGACCGCGTCGCCGTGCACGGCATGGGGATGGGATTCACCGATCTGCTCAGCCTCGTCACCGAGGAACGCGGCGGCGCGTACATTGCGGCGAGCGCACCGACACGGCCCGGAGCCCTCGAGTACCGCGCGAGCGGACGCGAGCCGTCGCTCATCGCAGGCTCGCGCAGCGGCCTGCCGTTCCTCGCGAAGCCGGACTTCGGCGCGGTGCCGCCAAGTGCCCGTCTCTCCGCCCTCCATGCCGCGATCCCGCAGCTCGTCGGTCACCGCCCGCTCGACTTCGCGGTCGATGTGCTTCCGCTCATCGAGCGAGATGCCGCAGCCGAGTACCACCGCGCATTGTCCGAGCTGCACCCGGACGCCTACGTGGCGGACCCGCGCACCCTGCTCGACGCGCTGCAGGCTCCGCCCGACGAGACCGGCTCCGCGCACTGGCGCGAACTCGAGGACGCATCGCTCGACGCGGCCGTTCGGCGCTTCGATGCGGCTGCCGTGCTCGCTCCGTTCGCCTCGCGCGATGCCGGAGCGCTGGATCACGAGATCGCCGAACGCATTGCGGATGACGCCGCGGAAGCCGCCCTGGGGTTGCGCAGCCCGTGGAAGCGGGCGCTCCACGTGTTCCAAGCCGCGCGCGCCTCGATCATCCCCCTCACCGATTTCGGAGGCACCGCCGCCGCGAGCACTGACGACCTGCGTCGCTACCTCTTCCTCGCCGGGCTGATCGGCAGCGGCCCCCCGCTCTTCCGAGTCGAGCAGTTGCTCGCTGCGCACCGCGCCGGTGTCGTGCGCTTCGCTGGCCCGGGCTTCACAATGCGCGCCGACCCTGCGGGTCGTGCGGTGTACCACTCGCTCTCGGCAGAGCCTCTTTCCTATGTCGACCGTGTGGCCGAAGCCTTTCTGAACCTTCCCGACGCGGAGCGGCTGGGCGACCCGCTGCTCGACGGTCTGCTCGCCGACGGATTGGCGCGCACCTGGGCGGGCGCGGCGCTCGGCGAACCGGCCACCTTGGAGATCACCGAGGCCGATAGCGCGCTCGTCGGCGCTTCAGGTGCTCCGACCGAGGGGCTGCACTCGGTCGGGCCACTGCACGAAGCTATCAGACGCTTCACGATCATCGCGCCGATCCCGGGGACTCGATCCTCCGTGCTCCGCGAGATCGATGCCGCGGTCGAGTCGATGCTCGCCCGAACCCGTGCACGAGTGCACTGTACCGCCGAGGAGGCCGCGTGACCACGCACACCACCCACATCGTGATCGGCGGTGGGGCCATGGGCCTCGCGACCACCTGGCACCTCGCGTCGCGCGGTGCGAGCGTTCGCCTGCTGGAGCGCTTCGAGACGCACCACACCCGGGGCGCCTCGCACGGCTCGACGCGCAACCTCAACAACGCTTATGCCGAGGAGGCGTATCTCGAACTCTTCGATGAGGCGGTGACGCTGTGGCGCGCGCTCGAAGCGGAGTCGCGCACGGAGCTGCTCGGGCTGCACGGGCTCGTGACGCACGGTGACCCTGCGGTCGTGGCTCCCGCGCACGATGCGCTCGTCGCGCGTGGCGCTGCGGTGTCCCTGCTCAGCGCCGACGAGGCGAGTGGACGCTGGGCTGGAATGCGCTTCACGGACGACGCGCTGTTCAGCGAGGAGGCCGGCATCGTGCATGCCGCCCGGGCACTCGGGGCGCTCGAAGCAGCGGCGATCCTTCGCGGGGCGATCGTCGAGCGCTGCGAGCAGGTGCTGCGCGTCGAGCCCCGCGCAGACGGGTCAGGGGTGCGCGTGACCACCCGCGGATCCCGCGGCGTCGAACGCGAGCTCGCCGCCGACCACGTGACCATCACCGCCGGCGCCTGGACGAGGCCTCTGCTCGACGGGCTGGTCGACCTGCCCCCACTCACTGTGACAGAGGAGCACCCGGCGCACTTCGCGTCTCGATCCGCCTCGCTCGCCTGGCCGTCGTTCAATCACCTGCTTCCGTCCGACCTGGAGGCCGAATTCGGCGCTCCGGTGTACGGAATGCCAAGCCCCGGCGAGGGGGTCAAGGTCGGCTTCCACAGGGTCGGCGATGTCGTCGACCCCGATGATCGCCCGTTCCGCGCGCGCGACGCGCAGCGCGAGACACTGCGCCGCTACGTCTCCGACTGGTTCCCCGGGCTCGATCCTGATACCCCGAACGAGATCAGCTGCACGTACACATCGACCGCGTCAGGGCGTTTCATCCTCGACACCGTGGGACCGATCACGGTGGGAGCGGGGTTCTCCGGGCACGGGTTCAAATTCACGCCGGCGATCGGGCGTGTGCTCGCAGATGCCGCGATGGGGCGCGCGACGCCGCCCGAGCTCTTTCGACTGGCCGCGCACGCCGCGCAGTAGTCCACGCGCGCCCGCGCAACCTCAGACGGTGAAGTCGCTCGCCGCCCGGGCCGTGGCGATCCCCTTCACGAGATCGATCACGGGCAGGTGCTCGGGGTGCGACGCGTACTCGGCAAGACCGGCCTCATCGTCGAAGTCGGCGATGAGCGTCAGGTCGAAGTTCGTGCCGTCGAAGAGCTCGTTGCGATGCAGCGAGAGCGCGCGCACTGACGGCACCAGGTCTCGCAGCGGTTCGATCGCGGCAACCGCCTGAGCGGCCTGCGCATCGCGCTCCTCGCGGGTCTCTCCGGCGAACTTCCAGCTGACGATGTGGCGCAGTGCCATGAGTACTCCTCGGTATGGGAACGAACAGTGGGATCTACAGCGTGGCCTGTCCGCGGCGCAGCGCACGCAGCGGATTGCGGGCGGCCTTGGTCACGGCAGCGGCCAGGCGATCCGGATCAACGCGCCAGATCGCATGTCGCCGCCCGTCGATCTGCACCACCGGAATGTGCTCGGCGTGCTCCCGGGCCAGGGCGGCATCACGCGTGATGTCGAGCTCGTCGAACTTCGTCGCGACGCCGGCCGCGGCGAGCCGCTCGCGCACCTCGTCGACGACGTGCCTGGCGTCGTCGCAGAGATGGCAGCCCGGCTTGCCGATGAGGGTCAGACGTACAGCAGACATGATGCTCCGAGTCTACGGCGCGGCTGAAGCCCTGGCGCTCCGAGAATGAGACAGGCGCCGATCCCGAAACCCGGGGTCGGCGCCTGTCACCGATCAGCCGTCTCGCGACGGCGTCGATTACTTCTTGTTGCGACGCTGGTGACGCGTCTTACGAAGCAATTTGCGGTGCTTCTTCTTCGACATGCGCTTACGACGCTTCTTGATTACTGAACCCACATTAACCTCACAACGTCTCTCGGGCCGCTGGGAGTCGGGGCCCATAAAACATAGATCTTACCTGGCGTCGGCCGCAGATGCGAACCGAGTGGTGCAGACGATCACATCGGAGCGCTTATCCGCGCAGTTTGAAACGCGCAACGAGCTCTTTCACCCGGTGCTCAGCCCGCGCCGCCGCACGACCGATCCGCTCCGCAGCGGCCGTCGCCTCTTCGGGCAGCACCTCGTCGAATTCGTCGTCCTCGCCCGGCCCGTGCACGCGCTCGCCGTCCTCTGACAGATACTCCACGGTCACCTCCGTTTCGAATCCTGCGGAGAGGAAGGGGATCACGAAGTCTTCGATCATCTCGAGCGGCTCAGGGTCGAGCGAGTAGAACCGGTGCTGCCCCTCTTCGCGCACGACCACGAGTTCCGCCTCGCGCAGCACCTTGAGGTGCTTCGACACGGTGGGCTGGCTGATCTCGAGCTGCCCCACGATTTCAGACACGCTCATCTCGGCGTTCTGCACGTGCTTCTCGAGCAACGCCTGCAGAATGTCGCGCCGTGTGGCATCGGCGATGACCCCGAAGATATCTGGCATAAGCACCAGAGTAGTCGGAGCGAGCACGATCTGTCCTCGCACGCGGTGCACGGCGCCGGGCGTCCGCTCCCGGAGTGAGCGCAGAGACCCGCGGCTGTGTAGCATGACAGCATCGAGTCGGCGACGTCGCACGCGCCGACTCTCACTATCGCCCGAAAGCAGGAGTCGTGATGGCACGCGCTGCGAGCGTCCGGTTCGCCGGTCTGCTCTCGCTGAAGTCGTGGATCGGAAGCCTGATCCACTCGTCACCTGCACGTGTTGCACTGCTGGTGTTCACCGGGTTGATCCTGGTGTGGACGGCACTCCTGTCGCTGCCCATCGCCAGCAGCACTCGTGAAGTCACTCCGCTCGCCGACGCGCTCTTCACGGCGGTCTCCGCCATCTGCGTCACGGGTCTCGCGACCGTAGACATGGCGACGCACTGGTCGTTCTTCGGGGAGCTGCTGATTCTCGCGGGTCTGCAGATCGGCGGCATCGGAGTCCTCACCCTCGCGAGCATCCTCGGACTCACGGTCACACGGCGGCTGGGTCTGCGCTCGCGCCTCCTCGCGGCCGGCGACACGAATCCGATGCGCATGGGACGCGACGTATCAGAGAGCCAGGCCGTCGGGCTCGGAGAGATCGGCGGCCTGCTCGCGGCGGTGGCTACGAGCCTGGTCGTCATCGAACTCGCGCTCACGGCCTTCATCACTCCCCGCCTCATCGCTGAGGGGTACACCTTCTGGCCCGCCCTGTGGAACGGGTTCTACCTCGCTGCCTCGGCGTTCACGAACACGGGCTTTGTGCCGCTGCCCGGCGGGCTCGAGCCCTTCGCGACCGATATGTACCTGCTCACCGTGCTCGCCGTCGGCGTCTTTCTCGGAAGCATCGGCTTCCCGGTGATCTTCGCGCTCTACCGATATGTGGTGGGCGGCGGTTGGCGGGCGCACAAGCGCCTGGGGCTGCACGCGAAGCTCACGCTGACGACCACGCTCATCTTCGTGATCTTCGGGTGGATAGCCATTGCGGGGCTCGAGTTCAACAATCCGCTCACGCTCGGATCGCAAGGGCTCGGGGACACGCTGTTCAGCTCCGTCTACATGTCGGTGATGACCCGCTCGGGCGGTCTCGGCGTGATGGACCCGACCGAGATGCAGGGCTCCACGCTCTTGGTGATCGACATGCTGATGTTCGTCGGCGGCGGCTCTGCGTCGACCGCCGGTGGCATCAAGGTGACGACCATCGCCGTGCTGTTTCTCGCCGCGTACGCCGAAGCGCGCGGGTACAAAGACATGCAGGCGTTCGATCGGCGCATCCCCAATGAGGTGCTGCGCGTCGCCGTCTCCGTGCTCATCTGGGGCGCCACCATCGTGCTCGCCGCCTCCGTCGCCATCATGCACCTCACGGGAAAGCCGCTCGACATCGTGCTCTTCGAAGTGATCTCCGCATTCGGCACGTGCGGGCTGTCGACGGGGCTGTCTGCCGAGATCGATGACCCCGGGAAATACATTCTTGCCGCTACCATGTGGGCAGGCCGCGTCGGAACCGTTACGCTTGCGGCGGCCGTCGCAGCGACGAGCCGTTCACGCATGTTCCGCCTCCCCGAAGAAAGGCCGATCGTTGGTTGATATTCGCAGTGACGCCCCCGTGATCGTCATCGGACTCGGGCGCTTCGGCGCAGCGACCGCTGGGCAGCTCGATCGTCAGGATCGCGAAGTGCTGGTCGTCGACACCGATCCCGGCCTGGTGCAGAAATGGGCGGATCGCGTCACGCACGCGGTGCAGGCCGACGCCCGGTCCATGGAGGCGCTCAAGCAGATCGGCGCGGACGAGTTCCAGATCGCCGTTGTCGCAACCGGCGCCTCGATCGAATCGAGCGTGCTGATCGCGGCGAACCTCGTCGACCTCGGCGTGCCCCAGATCTGGGCGAAGGCGATCTCGCTGTCGCACGGCAAGATTCTCGAGCGGATCGGCGTGCACCACGTCATCTACCCCGAGCGCGAGGCCGGCGAGCGCGTCGCCCACCTGTTGAGCGGCAGCATGCTCGACTTCATCCAGTTCGACGACAATTACGTCATCGCGAAGATGTACCCGCCGCGATCCATTCGCAACCGTTCGCTCAGCGATAGCGGGGTGCGCACTCGCTACCGGGTGACCGTCGTGGGCGTGAAGACTCCCGGCCAGCCCTTCACGCACGCGACACAGGACACGATCGTTTCGCGGCAAGACCTCATCATCGTGAGCGGCACCGCCGCAGACGTGGAGCGCTTCGCCGCGATCGGATAGGCGCTCACTCGCCGCGCTCGATCTCCTCCGAGCGGCGCACGTTTGCGGCGAGCGCACGATCGAAGAGGTCGGGCCAGCCACCGTTCTGCAGCACCAGCACCGCCTGCTCCGTCGTGCCCTTGGGGCTCGTCACGTTGCGGCGCAGGGTCTCCGGGGTCTCGTCGCTGTGCGCCCAGAGCTGCGCCGCGCCCACGATCGTCTGCTTGACGAGCGTGCGGGCCTGATCCTCAGCGAACCCGGCGCGCACCGCCGCCTCCGTCATCTCCTCGGCGTACAGGAACAGGTAGGCCGGGCCCGATCCCGACACGGCGGCGACCGCGTTGATCTGGTCTTCGCGCACGATCAGCGCCTCACCGACCGTGGCGAACAGACGCTGCACGAGCGCGACGTGCTCCGAGGTCGCAGACGCGCCGCCCGCGATGCCCGTCGCGCCGAGGCCGATGGTCGACGGCGTGTTCGGCATCGCCCGCACCACCGGAACGCCCTCGGGCAGCTCGGCCTCGATCGCGGAACTCGGAACACCCGCCGCGACACTGACCACGATGGCCCCCGGTTCGAGATCGCCCGCGATCTCGCGCACGACGTCGCGCATCATCCAGGGCTTCACTCCGAGCACGACGAGCCCGGCGCCGTGCACCGCCCGCCTGTTGGCCTCGGGGTCACGCTCCGACGATGCGGCCGTCACATCTTCCGCGCCGAAAAACGCCTGCGCGCTCGCCTCAGACTGGGTGGTCACCGCAATCGGGCGCTCGATATCGACCTCGGGCGCGCGCAACCCGGCGAGGATCGCGCCCCCCATCGACCCGACACCGATCATCGCGGTGCGAGGCAGAGGGGCAGTGGTGCAAGGTGCAGTCGTATCGTCCATCTCCCCAGTGTATGGAGCACCTCCGACAGAATGAGGGCGGCGACCTTGTCCGTTTCCATACCTCCCCGACGCGAGGTGCGTCATAGACTTGGGCCAGCAATTCGGACACTCGAGGTCCATCATGGGAGGCATCTGGAATGAGCGCGTCAGGCGGCAGCAAGGCGATCATCGCGGCATTGCTCGCCAATTTGGGAATCGCGGTGACGAAGTTCATCGCTTGGGCGTTCTCGGGATCCTCCTCGATGCTCGCAGAGGGCGTGCACTCGCTCGCCGACTCGGGAAACCAGGTACTGCTGCTCGTCGGCGGCAAGCGAGCGCAGCAGAAGGCCGATAAGGAGCACCCGTTCGGCTACGGTCGCGTCAGATACGTCTACGCCTTCGTCGTCGCGATCGTGCTCTTCTCGATCGGCGGCGTCTTCTCCGTCTACGAGGGCGTGTCGAAGATTCAGCACCCCCACGCGCTCGAGGTGTGGTGGCTCCCGCTCGCCGTGCTCCTCATCGCCATCGTGCTCGAGAGCTTCTCGCTGCGCACCGCGATCCGCGAGAGCCGGCCGCACAAGGGGACTTCGAGCTGGTTCCAGTTCATCCGCCGATCCAAGGCGCCGGAGCTGCCCGTCGTGCTGCTCGAAGACCTCGCCGCACTGCTCGGTCTGGTGTTCGCGTTCATCGGCGTCGGCCTCACGGTACTCACCGGCAACGGGCTCTTCGACGGCATCGCAACCGTCGCGATCGGCGTGCTGCTCGTGGCCGTCGCCATCGTGCTCGGCATCGAGGTCAAGAGCCTGCTGGTCGGCGAGGGCGCGAACGACGACGACGTCGCCAAGATCGAGGCGGCGCTCCTCAAGTCGCAGGACATCATTCGCATCATCCACATGAAGACCCTCTATCTCGGCCCCGACGAGTTCATGGTCGGCGCGAAGATCGACATCGCGCCGACGCGAACGATGAATGAGGTCTCGGTCATCATCAATCTCGCTGAGCGGCGCGTCCGCGAAGCCGTGCCTGCCGCGCGCGTCATCTACATCGAGCCCGATGTCTACCTCGACCCCAATGCGGCCACGCCGTCGACGAGCTCGATCGTCATGCTGTCGAGCGACTGACGTTTCGCGACGCGCAAGCGCCGCGTCGGGTGCATGCACCGTTCACCCAGCAGCCACTGCGCAGCTCCTTTCCGGCCACCGCGCACTTCTAACGTAAGGTCTCGGATCGGCCGCCCGTTCACGGGCGAGACCGCACGCGCCTCCCGGCGATCCGCACCCCATACGTTGGAAGGAACACCCGTGACCTCTCGCGCTATTCTGCGCTCCGCCGCCGTGATCACCGCACTGCTCATGGGCGGCTCGCTCGCAGCCTGCTCCACGGCGAGCAATGCCGAGGGCGGCTCGAGCACATCGACCGACGCGGCCACCGCCACCAGCGCCGAAGATTTCGGCGGCATGGACGCACTCGTGGCCGCAGCTCAGGAGGAGGGCGAGCTCAACGTCATCGCCCTGCCAGAGACCTGGGCCAACTACGGCAAGATCATCACCGGTTTCGAAGACAAGTACGGCATCACCGTCAACTCGGCTTCGCCCGACGCGTCGAGCGCCGAGGAGATTCAGGCCGCTGAGAACCTGAAGGGCCAGGACACGGCGCCAGACGTCTTCGATCTCGGCACCGCAGTGGCACTCGACAACCTCGACAAGTTCGCCCCGTACCAGGTCGAGACCTGGGACGAGATCCCCGAGGGCAACAAAGAGGCAACCGGCCTCTGGGTGAACAACTACTCGGGCATCATGTCGATCGGCTACGACGCTGACAAGCTCGAGGAGCCGAAGGCGCTGGAAGACCTGCTCGACGCGGGCTACAAGGGTTCCGTCGTGCTCAACGGCGACCCGACGCAGGCCGGCGCAGCGTTCGCCGCGGTCGGCTCGATCTCGGCGCTCAACGGCGGCGGCGTCGACGACTTCGGCCCCGGCATCGACTTCATCACCGAGCTGCGCGGAGCCGGCAACCTGCTGACCGTCGACCCGACGCCTGCGACCATCGCCTCGGGCGAGACGCCCCTCGTCTTCGACTGGTCGTTCAACAACATCGCGGCTGCCGCTGACAAGCCCAGCTGGGAGACCACCGTGCTCGAGGGCCCGGCGTACGTCTCGTTCTACAACGAGGCGATCAACAAGGATGCGCCGAACCCCGCTGCGGCACGTTTGTGGCAGGAGTGGATCTTCTCGGACGAGGTGCAGGGCCTGTACCTCGAGGCGAACGCTGTGCCGGTTCGCGCTGACGCGCTGCAGGAGGCGGGATCGGTCGACGAGTCTCTGCTCGAGGCCGCTACCTTCGGCACGACCAGCGAAGACTGGATCACTCCGACCGATGACGAGACCACTGCCGCCAACACGCTCCTCGGGGAGCGCTGGGCGGCCGCAATCAAGTAGCAACGAATCCGTGCGGTGGGGGCGTGATTCGCCCCCACCGCACGCGTGCGTCCGCATCCTCCCCTCATCTCGGCCGACCGTCACGGAGCCCACGTGAAACGCCTCTTATCGCTGCTGGGGCTCGCCCCCTTCGCCGTCTACGTCTTGTTCTTCCTCGCCGTTCCCACCGCGCTCGCCGTGGCCAGCGGCTTCACCGACGACCGCGGGTTCACGCTTGCGAACCTGCAAGTGCTCACCGCACCGGCGACGCTCAGCGCGTTCACCGCGAGCATCTGGGTCAGCGTCATCACCGCCCTCGTCGGCGCGCTCGTCGGTGCGATTCTCTGCTGGGCGCTCGCAGCCCTCCCTGAGAGCGGTCCGCTTCGCCGGGTCGTCGATGCGGCGAGCTCCGTGCTCGCGCAGTTCGGCGGCGTCATGCTCGCCTTCGCCTTCGTGGCGACGATCGGCATCCAGGGGCTGATCACGGTCACACTCCGCGAGCGCCTCGGTGTCGACATCTACGCCGACGGGGTCTGGCTGTACGAGCTGCCCGGCCTGATCCTCCCCTACGTCTACTTTCAGGTGCCGCTCATGGTCATCACCTTCTTGCCCGCGGTCGTGGCACTGAAGCCAGGTTGGGCCGAAGCGGTCGCAACACTCGGCGGCAGCAGCTTCAGTTACTGGTGGCGAGTCGGTCTTCCCGTGCTCGCGCCGGCCTTCCTCGGCTCACTGCTGCTGCTCTTCGCGAACGCGTTCTCGTCGTACGCGACGGCTGCCGCGCTCATCAGCCAAGGGGCGCAGATCGTTCCGCTGCAGATTCGAGCGGCACTGATCGGCGAGACCGGCGGCTCGAACTCCGCAACAGCAGGCGTGCTCGCCCTCGGCATGATCGTCGTGATGACCGTTGTGATGCTCGCCTACGGCCGCCTCATGGCTCGGGCCGGGCGGTGGCAGCGTTGAGCGCGCGGATGCCCGGCCGGCCCTCGCGCGGCGTCGCGTACACGGTGGTCGGAGTCATCGGCCTCGTCTTCCTCATTCCGCTGTTCGCGATGCTCGAGTTCACACTTCGCCAGACCACTGGGGGCTACGGCCCCGACCACTGGCTCGCGCTCTTCGATCCAGAGAACGCCCGCGCCTATCGGCCCTTGTTCCAGGGGCTCAGCAACTCCTTCCTGCTCGCCGCGCTCACCCTGGTCATCGTGCTCGGCGTGTTCTTCCCGACCATCGTGCTGGTGCATCTGCGGTTTCCGAAGCTCGAACGGGCCCTCGACCTGCTCACCGTGCTGCCCATCGCGATCCCCGCCATCGTGCTGGTCGTAGGTTTCGCACCGATCTACCGTGCGCTCGGCACCGTCTTCGGCTCGGGCGCGTGGTCGCTCGCGCTCGCCTACGGCGTGCTCGTGCTGCCCTTCGCGTATCGGGCGATCAACTCCGACCTGCAGGGCATGGATGCGCGCACGCGCACCGAGGCGGCCCGCTCGCTGGGGGCAGGGTGGGGCACCGTTCTCGTGCGGGTCGTCACGCCGGGCGTGCGACGCGGGCTGCTCGCGGCGTCGCTGCTCACGATCGCGATCGTGCTCGGCGAATTCACCGTCTCGTCGCTGCTCAACCGAGTGACGCTGCAGACGGCGCTGCTGCAGATCTCCAAGTCGGATCCGTTCGTCGCCGTCGCGGTATCGTTGCTCTCGCTGGTCGGCGCCTTCCTCGTTCTTCTCCTCGTCAGCAGCACCGGGGGCGCACCGCGCCGCCGCGCGCGACGCGGTGCCCGCTCGAAAACTTCCCAGGAGTCCTCATCATGAACGACACGATGACCCAGACCCGATCGGGCGCCGCGGTGCGCCTCGAACAGGTGACGAAGGCCTACGGCTCGACCACCGTGCTGCACGGGATCGACCTCGCGCTCGAACCCGGCGAGCTCATCTGCCTGCTCGGCCCGTCGGGCTGCGGCAAGACGACGGCGCTCCGCTGCATCGCCGGCCTCGAAGACGTGACCTCCGGGCGCGTGCGCATCGGCGACGACGATGTCACGGGAGTACCGGTGAACCGCCGAGACATCGGCATGGTCTTCCAGCAGTACTCGCTCTTTCCCCACCTCACCGTCACGCGCAACGTGGAGTTCGGGCTCGGCATGCGCAAGGTGCCCAAGGCCGAACGGCTCACGCGCATCGGTGAGATGCTCGAGATCGTGGGGCTCTCGCACCTCGCCGAGCGCTTTCCGCACGAGCTCTCGGGCGGGCAGCAGCAGCGCGTGGCGCTCGCGCGCGCCCTGGTCACACGCCCCCGGGCCCTGCTGCTCGACGAGCCACTCTCGGCGCTCGACGCCAAGGTGCGGGTGCGCCTGCGCGAGCAGATTCGTGCGATCCAGACCGACCTCGGCATCACCACCGTGTTCGTCACGCACGACCAGGAGGAGGCGCTCGCCATCTCCGATCGGGTCGCCGTGATGGAGGGCGGCAGGATCGCGCAGCTCGGCACCCCCGAAGACCTCTACCGCCGGCCCGCGTCGCCGTTTGTCGCCGACTTCGTCGGGCTCTCCAATCGGCTCGAAGCAACTCTGGAACAGGATCACGCGAACGTGCGCGGCGCCCGGCTCCCGATGATCGCACCGGCGGGAGCCGGCACCACCGGCGTGGTCGGCGGCCGGGTGACCGCGTACGTGCGCCCCGAGCACGTACGGCTCGCCGCAGAAGCACCGGGATCCTTCGCGACGTCGCTCAGCGGGGTGGTGCTGTCGAGCGGATTCCTCGGCCCGATCCGCCGCACGGTCGTGCAGTTCGACGACGGAACCGAGCTCGCATCGCAGCACGCCGCCGATGAGCCGTTCCGCGCGGGCGACCGCGTGACGGTCTCCTTCGCCGCCGAACCGGTCACGGTCGCGCCCCGCCCCTGACGGCCCCGCCCCGGCCGCCCCCTCCCTCCCCACGTCTGTGCGAGCGGGGTCACTCTTCGTGCGTGTCGGACATGCAACACGCACGAAGAGTGACCCCGCTCGCAGAACGTGCGCGTGGAGCGGGCGGGCCGCTAGCGGCGGCGCTCGAAGAAGGCACGCAGCAGGGTGGCGCACTCGTCGGCGCGCACCCCGCCCACCACCTCCGGCACCGCGTGCGGCAGACGTCCGTCGCGCAGCAGGTCGTAAACGCTGCCGACGGCGCCGGCCTTCTCGTCCCACGCTCCGATCACCACGCGCGCCACGCGAGCAGCGAGGATCGTGCCAGCGCACATGACGCAGGGCTCCAGCGTCACGACGAGCGTGCAGCCGTCGAGCACACGGTTTCCCCGGGCGGCAGCGGCCTCGCGAAGGGCGATCACCTCGGCGTGGCCCGTCGGGTCCGGCACCGACTCGCGCGCATTGCGGCCCGTACCGATCACGACCCCATCGGCATCGAGCACGATCGCTCCGACCGGAATCTCATCGGCGTCGAACGCGACCCGCGCCTGCTCCAGAGCGAGGCCCATCGTCTCGAACTCTGCGCGTGATGGGGGGATGGGGGTCACGCCAATAGAATAGGTGCATGCGAGTCTTCGTTGCGGATCATCCCCTCATCACCCACAAGCTCACCGTGTTGCGTGACACGAAGACCTCCCAGCCGACGTTCCGGCTCCTCATCGAAGAGCTGATGACGCTCCTCGCCTACGAGGCCACCCGCGAGGTGCGCGTCGAGCCGCACGCGATCGAGACGCCGGTCGCCCCGACCACCGGGGTGAAGCTCAGCGAGCCGCTGCCGCTCATCGTCCCGATTCTGCGTGCCGGTCTCGGCATGCTCGAAGGCATGGTGAAGCTCGTGCCCACGGCCGAGGTCGGGTTCCTCGGCATGGCGCGCGATGAGGAAACGCTCCAGCCCACGACGTACGCCGAACGCCTGCCCGATTCGCTCGCCGGGCGTCAGTGCTTCGTGCTCGACCCGATGCTCGCGACAGGAGGATCGCTGGCCGCAGCGATCAAGTTCCTGTTCGATCGTGGTGCCGATGACGTCACGGCGATCTGCGTACTCGGCACCCCGGAAGGCGTCGAGGCGATCAAGGAAGCCGCGGGCGACCGCGAGGTGACGCTGGTACTCGGAGCGCTCGACGACGGATTGAACGAGCACGCCTACATCGTGCCCGGGCTGGGCGACGCCGGCGACCGCCTGTACGGCACCGCCGACCACTGACCCGGCCGCTGCGAGAACATGGCCGCTGCAACCGCAGCTTCCGCTTGACACCCGGAGCAATGCTTTGCTTAACTTGCGGTTATGCATGAGACCATTCGTCCCCAGTCCGCCTTCGAGGTGAACTTTGGGAACCCCGGCATGATGATGCCCGGGCAGAGTGTCATGCGTTGTCGAATGTGCATGTGAACGTCTCCGAGTAGTACGTCCACTCCGCGACATCTTTCCGTCGCCGCGATCTCGGGTCGCCGCTTCCACTGAGACTCCTCGGAAGCGCTTCCCGGTTCGCCCGCACCACTGGCCGGTCACCGGCCTCCGTGTTCCGCGCACTGCTGCGAGGAACCGCATTCGACAGCCTCGAAGGACATCATCATGAACGCCATCACCCAGACTCTCCGCGCCGCCCGCCCTGACCTCGCCGCAGACTTCGCGCCGCAGCCCGCTTCCGAGCGCCGCGTGCCCGAAGGCACCGAGGTGCGCGGTTTCGCACTCTACGTCGGGCTCGCCGACGACAAGATCGCTGACGGCGACCCGAAGCTCGGGGCGATCGTCACCCGCATCAAGCAGCTCGTCGCCGAGCTCGCCCCCGCGGCCGACACGTACGCCGCCGTCGCTCTCGCTCCCGAGCACACCGGCGGTCGCGATGTCGACGTGGTGCGCCTTGCACTCGGCGACCCCGCTGCCGTCGCCCGCCAGAAGCAGCACGAGGCCGAGGAGCAGGATCATGCCGCGAGCGGCGTGATCCTCGATCTCTCGCGCAAGCGCGTGCTGCTCGACAACGTCACGGCGGCCCTCACCTTCCGCGAGTTCGAACTGCTGCAGTACCTCGTGCTGCGCGAGGGGCGCACGATCAGCCGCGAGGAGCTCATCTCCGCGCTGTGGAGCGAAGGCAGCGACGAAGAGGCTCCGAGTGAGCGCACGATCGACGTGCACATCCGCCGCCTCCGCGTGAAGCTGGCACAGTACCAGGACATCGTGCGCACGGTGCGAGGCACGGGGTACCGGTTCGACCGTCACGCTGACGTCGCGATCCTCCACACGGCGGCCCCGAGCCCCGACGCGTTCTGAGAACGCGTCCCGCAAGCCCGACGCGTTCTGAAGCGCGTTGCCGCCCGATCACCGCGGGCGGCGCAATGAGCTACCGCGATCCCTGGCACCTGCGGTAGCCTCAGAGTCGCATCCGACGTTCTGAAGGAGACCGAACATGACTACGTTGCCCCCCGAGGATCAGCCGGACCGGGAAGCCTCCGGCCCCGTCTCAGACAATCCGTTCTCAGGCGATCCTGCACCGACGACTCCCCCGGCTCCTCCGGTTCCGCCCACGGTGCCCCAGGCTCCCCCGGCAGCTCCCGAAACGCCGCCGACTGCGCCGCAGTTCCAATCGCAGCCGCAGTTCGAAGCGCCGAGCACCCCGCCCGTGCCGCCGCAGGCACCGCAGTACCAGGCGCCCCCGGCTCAGCAGCAGCCGCAGTCTCAGCAGCCGCCGAACTTCGGAGCGCCCGGCCAGACGCCCCCGCCCCCCGGCGGATACCAGCAACCGCCGGCAGGGTACGCCCAGCCTGTCGCTGATCCGGCAACCAATGTCGTGCTCAACTACTGGCTGTCGGTCTTCTTTTCCTGGATTCCCGCGCTGATCTTCTATTTGATCGACAAGGACAAGGGTGACCAGCGCCTGTACGCCTACCAGCGCGACAACCTGAACTTCTCGCTGCTGCGCGTCGGCCTCGTCATCGCCACCTGGATCCTCGCGCTCATCCCCTACATCGGGGCGATCTTCGGCTTCCTGCTCGGCATCGGCTCGCTCGTGCTGTTCATCTTCCACATCATCGCCGCCGTGAAGGCGAGCGAGGGCTTCCGCCGCGGCGAGCAGCCCGGCTTCATCTTCAACATTCCGCTCATCAAGTAGCGGCGCACTGACTACAAAGGCGCCCCGTTCCGCTTCAGGCGGATTCGGGGCGCCTTCGTCGTCCGCGCGCTGAGCGCCGAAGACCGGTTCAGGTGCCGAGAGCAGCACGGCGCGAGCGCCATGCTCGCCAGCGCTCGGCGAAGCGAGCGAGGGCCATGCGCGCCCACACGAGCAGCCGTCGTGCCCAGTGGAACTCAGTGCCGAGGATCGCCAACCCGAAGAATACGATGAGCCAGCCCGGCCCCGGTAGCGGCACGAGGATCAACCCGACGACGACCACCAGTGCGCCGACCGCGGTGAGCACGACGCGATACAGGGTGTCGAGCCACCGGCGCCGCTTGATGACCGCGCGGACCCGTGACGAGCTATGAACCACCCGATGCCAGCGGCGATCATTGCGGCCGCCTGGAGCAGCTCGACGTGCATGGGGTGTGGGCATGGGGAGAGCCTAGGTCGTGACGCTGGCAGCCCGCCGCAATTCAGGTGAGTGCGCGCTTAGACTGGCCGAATGACTGAGCGATGGCGATCCGTGGCGACCGCGGCAGGGCTGGCGGCAGCGGACGGCTCGACCCGGCCGACGATCTTCGCGGAGATGACCGCTCTCGCCATCGCCACCGACGCTGCGAATCTCGGGCAGGGCTTTCCCGACGCCGACGGCCCGGAGTGGATTCGGCGCATCGCCGCTGACGCGATCCTGCACGGGGCCAACCAGTACCCGCCCGGGCGCGGCATCCCGGTGCTGCGCGAGGCGATCGCACAGCACCGTCTGCGGCACACCGGCATCGTCGTCGACCCTGCGACCGAGGTGCTCGTCACCGCGGGTGCGACGGAAGCCCTTGCCGCAGCGCTGCTCGCATTCGCCGGCCCGGGTGATGAGGTCGTCACCCTCGAACCGTTCTACGATGCGTACCCCGCGCTCATCACGATGTCGGGCGCGACCCACGTGGCGGTGCCACTGCGGTACGCCGACGGAGCATTCCGAGTGGATCGCGGCGCGCTCGCGGCTGCGGTCGGCGCCCGCACGCGCGTGATCGTGATCAACACGCCGCACAATCCCACCGGCACCGTGCTGAGCGCCGACGAGCTCGAAATCGTTGCAGAAGCGGCGAAACGCGCCGACGCGATCGTGCTGACCGACGAGGTGTACGAGCATCTGACCTTCGATGGCGCTCGGCATCACTCAGTGGCGGCGATCGACGGCATGGCCGAACGAACCGTGACCGTCTCCTCGTCGGGCAAGACATTCTCGCTCACCGGATGGAAGATCGGATGGGCCGTCGGGCCGGCGCCACTCATCGAGGCGATCACGGCGGTGAAGCAGTATCTCACCTACTCGGGCGGCGCCCCGTTCCAGCCGGCGATCGCCCGAGCGCTCGTCGAGGGCGACGCCGACATTCTCGAGCTGCGAGATTCGCTGGCGGATCGCCGCGACCTGCTCATCTCCGGCCTCCGCCGCGCCGGCTTCGATCTGGTGGTGCCGGGCGGCACGTACTTCGTGTGCGCCGACGCGGCGCCGTTTCTGAGCGACGCCGTGCCCGACGGGGCGGCGTTCGCACGCGCACTCCCGCACACGGTCGGGGTGGCGTGCGTCCCGGTCTCGGCCTTCTGCCGAGCCGGATCGGAGACCGCGGCGGCGCTCTCCTCCTGGGTCCGCTTCACCTTCGTGAAAGATGAGCAGACGCTGCGAACTGCGGTCGAACGCCTCGCCGGATTGCGCTCCGCAACTGCGCTTCCGAGTGAGCCGCGCGCTTGAGCCGCGAGTCCCCATAGCGCACGCCGCCGCGAAGTCGCAGCACCAGAGCGACCCAAATCGTGACTCCGCGTTCGAGCACCCACAACGGCGCCCACCAGGGAGCGCTCCGCGGGAAGACCGTGTGTCCGTTGCTGCGTCGCCGGCCTCGCTCTGCGATGACCAGGATCGTGCCGAATAGGGCGATGCCGCGCATCCGCTTGCGCAGGGACCAGAGCACGAGCGGGAGAATCGCCGCTTCTGCGAGCAGACGCGCGGGCTGCGCCCAGCTGTCGTACGCCTGACGCACGCGCTGGGAGCGGAAGTGGCGTGCCGAAGGCGGGCGCCGCGCGACGTAGATGTCGGGACGGTGCGCGATTCTGCCCCCGTTGGTGCGAACCGTGCGTTCGAGTTCGAGGTTCTCGAACAGCACGTCGGGGTCATACCCGCCCATGTCGATGAACGTCGAGCGCCGGAGTCCGTACGTGCCCGGATAGTCTGCGCCCAGCGCACGGTTCAACAGGCTGCGGCCGGTGTCCCACCTCGCGTGCCAGGGAGCCGGGCTGAAGTAATTCTGCGGTGTAACAAGATCCGCGTCGCGCAGCGCACAGATCACCGCGGTCGCAGCGGAGCGGTCGTAGCGCACGTCGTCGTCGGCGAGAATGATGTGCTCGTGCCGGGCGGCTGCAACGCCTGCGAGTACGCCGTACACCTTGCCGTTGCCTGCGCCAGAGCGATCCACCGGAAGGTGCCGCACGATCCCGAGCCAGGCGTCCGCGTGCGCCCTGAACTGCGTCTCGTCCGAGCCGTCCATGACCGTGACGTCGATCCAGGTCGTGAGTTCTCGCAGATACGACGTCATCTCCGCGAGCCCGGTGTCAGTGCTCCAGCGCAGCGGGATGACGTACTCCGCCGATTCCCGGTCGCCCATCACGCCGCCCCTAATCGTCCGTGCGGAATCCGGAGAGCCGGTGCGTTCCATCGCAGAACGGTTTGATCGTCGAGAGGCCGCATCTGCAGAGCGCGACCGTGCGCCGCTTCTGCGGAATCGGCTCCCCGTCCGAGGTCCGCAGGTTGATCGCGCCGCGCACGATCAACGGGCCGTCGGGGTACGGCGTGATCGTCGGCTCCTCGGCAGTCATGCGGTTGCCTGCTCTCGGAGCGACGAGCGCCCCGCCGTCCACGCGTCGAGCATGTGCTCCCCCATCCAGCCGTCGACGGTCAGGCACGCAGCCGCGCCGAACATGATGTCGGGAAGCAGCTCTGGCCGATCCTCCGCGAGCGCACCGGCCATGTCACGACCCGCGATCTGCTCGTGCACCGCATCGGCTTCGACGTGCTCGTCGAAGTAGTCAGTCACTTCCTCGCCGTACCCGAGGCGTCGGAACCCGTCGCCGTACAGCCGATTCGGGATGGCAGAGGTCATCTCGAACGCCGCGAGATGACCCACAATCGCTCCGACGAGTCGTCGGTTGAGACCGAACATCGACATCGCGTTGTGCGAGGCGAACGTGATCGCCGGAACGACGTCGACGTACCGCCCGTACGCGTCGTCGAGGCCTGCCCCGCGCATCGTCTTCGCGTAGATCGTGGCGTGGACCCGGTCCGCTCGGCCGCTCCCGTATTCGTCCGCCTGAATCTCGACCAGTGCCGCCTTCGCTCCCCCGCGCAGGCGCGGAATCGCCCACGAGTGCGGATCAGCTTCGCGGAGCGTGTAGATCGACTTCTGCATCAGGAACTCTTCGGCCTGCGCTCGCGTCGCTCGCTTGGCGAAGTACCGCGACAGGCTGGGTCCGGCATCCGCCGAGGTCAATTCGAAGAGCGCTTTTGCCACCGCTCGCGCCTGCGGTTCGGGCGTATCGGGAACCGGTACCCGAGCGCGCAGGTCAGCTTCAAAGGCCGTCTCGAGCACCGTTCGCGCCTCGATGAGCGCGACGTCCCACTCGCACTCGGCCGAAATGCCGTCGATCGAGCCGTAGTGGCTCGCGTACAGCAAAAAGAGCGCGAGCTGAATGTCGTCGTCGTGCGTCACGTCCGTGCTCTTCTCGACCGCGACGCGCGCCGCTGCCGGAACCGAAGTGGTCTCGCCCGCCCCGGCGAGACAGCGCAGCAGCGATTCGCTCACAGGCCCCCGCGGTTCGAACGCGAGCAGTTGGGGTGACGTGTCGACGGTGATGGACATGAGGCTCCTATCTCTCTTCCTCTCAGCTTGCCCAAGCGGCCGGGGTTCGACCAGGGCTTGGCGTCGCGAGAGCAGGTGCGCTATGCCCGGTTTCGGCCGGATCGTCGCCGACTGGAGCCATCATTCGCCGTTTCGCAGCCGGATCTCCCGGGCTTCGTCGATGTCCTTCTGTTCCTTCTGCGCGGCCTTTTCGCTCTTCCGCGTGTCGCGCGGGGGCAGCTGAATGCGTTCTTCGGCGGGCATTCCGGCCTGCAGCTCACGGCCGCGCTCCAGCTCGGCGTCGAACTCCGCTCCGAACAGAATGGCGTTGTTCGCGATCCAGAGCCAGAGGAGAAAGATGATCACTCCGGCAAGCGAGCCGTAGGTCTTGTCGTAGTTGGAGAAGTTCGCGACGTAAAGGCCGAACGCGGCCGTTGCGATCGCGAGCAGAATGAGAGCGAGGAATGCCCCCATGCTCATCCAGCGGAACTTCGGCTGCTTGGCGTTCGGCGTGGAGTAATACAGAATCGCCAGAATCAGCGCGAACACCACGGCGAGCACGGGCCACTTCGCGATCGACCACACCATCGTGGCGGTCCCCCCGATCCCAAGGGCAGATCCGACTGCATCTGCGACAGGACCGGAGACCACCAGGATGACTGACGCGATCACGATCAGCACGAGGCAGATGAGCGTGATGAGCAATTGGATCGGCTTGAGCTTCCAGACCGGCCGCCCCTCTTCGATCTCATAGATCTTGTTCATCGCCCGGCTGAACGCCGTGACGTACCCGGAAGCCGACCAGATGGCGATGACCAGACCGCTAACCAGCGCGAATCCCGCAGCCGGTGAAGTGGCGAACTGCTCGATGGGCCCGCGCACCACGTCTGCCGCCCCTCCCGGTGCGACTTCGTCGACGATGTCGAGGATCGCGTCGGTCGCGGCGGGACCCTGGCCGAACACACCCAGTAGGGAGAAGATCGCGATCAGCGCGGGGAAGAGTGCGAGCACCGCGTAGTACGTGAGGCTCGCCGCGATATCGATGCACTGGTCTGCGCCGAACTCACGAAGCGTCTTGCGCAGTACGTAGAACCAGGAGCGCTTGTGCAGGTCGGTCGGGCCGTCGGGCTTCCGCGGATCCTCGGGGTGCGGTGCGTTCTTCCGGGTGTCGGTTGGCGGAGTGCGATCCGTATTCATCAGTTGCTCTTCCCGTTCTGGCTCGAAGATGCGATAGAGGTGCCCCCAGTCAATTACGGCCGCTGCGGTAGGTCAGCGGGGTCGCGCCCTCGTCACGGCTGCCCTATAGTGGTGCGCTCTGCGCAGACGCACGCTGATGCGGGCCGATGCGGGCCGATGCGGAGAGCCGAGAATATTCTGTCGAGGCGACCGCCGAGACGGCAGGATAGAGACATGGTCGCCTCCCCTTACGCTTCTCGCCCGTGGATCGCCTCGTACGCGGAGCACGTGCCCGCCGAGATCGACGAACCGACGCAGACGCTTCCCGAAATGCTGGCGGCGAGCGTGCAGGCATTCCCCTCCCATGTCGCACTCGAGTTCTTCAGCGCCCCGACGAGCTATCGGCAGCTCGGCGAGCAGGTTGAACGCGCTGCCGAAGGCTTGCGACGGATCGGCGTCACGAAGGGCGATCGGGTCGCGCTCGTGCTTCCGAACTGTCCACAGCACGTCGTGGCGTTCTACGCCGTGCTGCGGCTCGGCGCCATCGTCGTCGAGCACAATCCCCTCTACACGGCCCGCGAGCTGCGCCATCAGTTCGAAGACCACGGAGCCCGATTCGCCATCGCGTGGGACAAGGTCGTCGACACCATCGCGGGCTTCCCATCGGACCTCGAGCTCGAGCGCATCGTCAGCGTCGATCTCACCGCGGCGATGCCCCGAGCACAGCGTCTCCTGCTGCGCCTGCCGCTGCCAGCAGCACGCGCATCACGGGCGAAGCTCACGGCTGCTCCTGCGGCGAAGCATCTCATCTCCTGGAAATCGCTCCTCGATCATCGCCGGCTCTCGCGACGCGTCGCCGGTCCGTCACTGAGCGATACCGCACTCCTGCAGTACACCAGCGGCACCACCGGCACGCCGAAGGGCGCGATCCTCACGCACGCAAATCTGCGGGCCAATGCCATGCAGGGGCGGGCCTGGGTGCCCGGGCTCGAGCCGGGAGCCGAAACGTTCTACGGGGTGCTTCCGCTCTTCCACGCGTACGGCATGACGCTGTGCCTGACCTTCGCGATGAGCATCGGCGCGAAACTCGTGCTGTTTCCGACCTTCGACGTCGGCCTGGTCACGAAGGCGGCGCGCAAGAGCCCTCCGACCTTTCTGCCCGCGGTACCCCCGATCTACGACCAACTCGCGCGCGCGGCGTCGCGAGGGACCATTGATCTCTCGAGCGTGCGCTTCGCGATCTCTGGAGCCATGAGTCTTCCGGTTGCGACGGTGGAGCGATGGGAAGAAGCGACCGGCGGCCTGCTCGTCGAGGGCTACGGCATGACCGAGAGTTCGCCGGTGGCCCTCGGGAATCCGATCGGCAAGACGCGGCGGCCGGGAACGGTGGGCGTGCCGTTTCCCAGCACCGAGATCCGCGTCGTCGACCCCGAAGACCCGACGGTCGACGTCGCGCTCGGGGTAACGGGCGAACTCCTCCTTCGCGGGCCGCAGGTGTTTCAGGGGTACTGGGGGCGTCCGATTGAAACGGCGGAGACACTGCTGCCCGACGGGTGGCTCAGAACCGGCGATATCGCCGAGGTCTCTGAAGACGGCTTCGTGACGATCGTCGACCGGCTCAAGGAGATCATCATCACCGGGGGCTTCAACGTGTCGCCCAGCGAGGTCGAGAGTGCCCTCGCCGCGCACCCGGACGTGGTCGCGGCCGCCGTCGTGGGAGTACCGCGGCCCGACGGCGGCGAGGAGGTCGCCGCCGCGGTCGTGCTCCGCGATCGCGCAGAGTTCGACCCCGGCGCCCTGCGGGACTTCTGCCGCACGCGCCTCACCCCGTACAAGGTGCCGCGACGATTCGTCCAGGTCGAAGACCTCCCCCGCTCGCTCATCGGCAAGGTGCTCCGTCGCAGCGTGCGCGAAAAGATGATCGCCGGTTCCGCGCACTAATGGGGCTTCGACTACGTCGACCGGCCGAGGAACGATACGACGGTCCCGGTGACCCGCAGCACCTGGCCGATGATGACCAGCACGTCGAGAACCGCGATCACGCCCTCGAGCGTGCCGCCCAGAACTTCGACGTTGCGAGAGACATGTGCACCCCCGAGACGGTGGAGCTCCCGATGCCAACGCCGCTCCTGACGGAACAGAATGGCGTAGGGAAGTAACTTCTCGTCGAGGATGATGCGGTCGAGACCCGACTGCGCCGCAGGGTTCGCCGCGTGCGCCGCCGGAGCCAGGCCCATGATCCGCCCGGTGGGCGTCAACTCACCCGTGGGGCTGCGCAGTGCTCCCTCAGGAGACTGCAGAAAGCGGATCCGGTCTTGTTCTGCAAGCTTCATGTAATCACGCAAACCCGCAAGGTGCCGACGCCGTTCACGTCCTGCATCGGTGAACCACAGGAGCGGGGGCGGAGAGAGCGTGAGCACCCAGAACAGCGCTGCCATGGTGAGGAGAACGACGATCGCGCCGATCCATTCGCCGTCCACCAACGCGCCGAGAATCAGCAGGAGCCCGAAGGCGACCGTGACGAGAAACAGGAGCGACAGCATGACGAGATGAATGCTGACCGGCCGCTTGCGCGCAAGGCCCTCCGCGACGACACGATGACGCAACCCGTCCAAGAAGTTCTTGAGCGCGTGCCTGCGGTGCCTCCGAAACGAACCAGGGCCGCGCACGAAGACCACGTCGGGGGCGTCATCGACCTGGCCGACGACGACTCCGATCTCCGCAAGCGCACGTACGTATCTGCGCTGCTGGCGAGCACGCATGCGATGGGGACGCAGCGCGGCGAGAAGCTGCCATTCCTCGGCAGAGAACCGTGCCCCGTGCACGACTTCGATGGCCACGGGGCCGCGCGAACCGCGCGGGGTGAGTATACGAACCGAGCCGCGGACTGCGAGGTCGGTGACGACGGCAGTCAGGAGTCGGCGGTCGGCACGCACGAGGAGGCCGTGCGAGAGCAGGTCTCCCTCCGGTGGCACGTACTCGACGATCGGTGCGCGAGGGAGGCGGCGCGCGATCGGTCTCACGATCGCGACGACACCGAGGGCGAGCAGGACGAGCAGGATACCGAAACTCGCTACACCGAGGAATGCGCTGACGTCCATCATCCGTGTCAGGGTACCGGTCGCCGGAGCTTCAGCGGAGCAGCTCGCCCGCGCCAGCCGCTCCTCGCCCACCCGACCACTTGCCCACAACCGAAACGGTGCCAAAGTCTGGAGTGTCGCGAGATCGATTTGGCCCAGATATCGACCCCGATTCAACTGGTAGTGGGGCGCGGGCGGGAGCGCGAGGGTGACTTGAACTCGCGTGGGTGTTCGCGCGATGCGCACAAAAGCCCCCCGCCCGGAACCGAAGTCCAGGCGGAGGGCTTTGCACGTGGCGGAGGATGGGGGATTTGAACCCCCGAGGGCGTGAACCCAACACGCGTTCCAGGCGTGCGCCATAGGCCGCTAGGCGAATCCTCCTCACTGGCCGAAGCCAGCGGGCACCAGTCTAGCGGGTTCTCACGAGCACGCCGAACCGGGGCCCAGCAGACGATGTTGCGGTCGCCGTCGACGGCTGAATATCTGTCGAAAGAAACCTGAAGATGTACGGAACCTGACTCCCGAACTTGAAAGTAACGGAACGGTAACGCATACTAGGTGAGGCGCACGGGCCACCGCCCGGCGCTTTTTGTTGGAAAGTCCGGAGTTTATCGCGTGAATGTATCTGCCAAGGTGTTCGTAGTCGGCCTGGTTTCTTCCGTAACCTTTGCCGTCGGCGCAGCACCAGCGGTTGCCGATGTGCCGCTCGAGGATTACTCCTCGCCGGCCGCCGCCGTACAGCCCGTCACCACCGTCGCCCAGCAGCTCGACACCACGGCGGACCCGCTCGCCGGCGCTTCCATCGACTCGGTGCTGCAGGTCGAAGAAGAGGTCGCGACGGTTCCCCACGGCTACGACGTCGAAGCAGCGATCGAACTGGCGAAGAGCGAGATCGGCACCAGCCGCCCCACGGGCTGGAATGCTCCAGGCGAGTGCATCATGTCTGCGCAGCGCTGGGTCAAGGCGGGCGACGGCGCATGGACCGGCAGCGGCGATCCCGTCGCGAACTACGCGGGAGCGAACCGCGTCTCTCTCGCCGATGCCGAAGCCGGCGACATCATTCAGTACGAATACACGGCCTCCCCCACCTCGTGGGTGACCGGCGTGCACACGGTGCTCATCACCGAGGTGAACGACGACGGCACCTTCACCATCATCCAGTCGAACAGCCCCGGCGGTTCGGGTTTGGTCACCGAGGAGACGGACTGGACCCCGGCACCGCCCGAAGGCTTCACCGCCGCAGTCTGGCGCTTCTAGCCCGCGACGAGCACATGCTCGTACACGGAGACCATCTCTGCGGTGCGCGCCGACTGCAAGAAGCGCGTCGCCGCGGAGTCTTCCACGCGCAGGCGCCCAGCATCAGCTGCTGAGAGCTCCCCCGTGGCCTGCTGCAGCGTGTGAGCGAGCGCGACCACGCTCCCGTCGGCGACGACCCACTTCTGCGCCACATCGACATCGTCGGCGATCTCGGCGTCGGAGAAAATGGTCGGCGTGCCCAGCGCTGCCGCTTCGAACGGGGTGAGCCCCTGGGTCTCGAACCCGATGGAAGTCTGCACCAGGGCGTCTGCGTCGCGCAACGCGGCGAGCGCCGCCGCGTACGGCACCGGCCCGGCGACTGTTACCCGGTCGGTGAGACCGAGCGCGGCAATGCGCCCCTCGACGCGCGGCAGCAGCAGGCCGGCGCCGTGCAGCGTCACGTCGGCGTCGATACCCGACACCGCGATCGCCTCGATGAATTCGAGCACGCGCTTCTCGTGACTCATGCGGCCGAGCCACACGAGCTGAGGTCGGCGGCGCTCGGAACGCGCACGTTCGCGCGCGGCGGCGATCGCCTCATCATCGACCCCGTTCGGCGTGACGAGCACGGAGGAGCTCACGCCGTGCCGCCGCAGCGCCTCGGCGAAGTGCTGCGACGGCGCCGTCACTGCGGCGGCCTCGGCCGCGAGCTCCGCCAGGTAGCGCCATGCACCGCGCGACGAGCGGTCGACGTACCCGCGCGGGCTGCCGAGCACGAGCCGCCGCCACGCTCGCAGCCCGGCGAAGGCGAGCGGCGCGAGCGGCGTCACGGCCCGGGTGCCCTCATCGACGTGGTTGTGCATCGTGTGCACGATCGGCACCCGCAACCCCCGCGCGGCCCGCATGCCGATCATCGCGCCCCAGAAGTCTCCCTGCACATGCACGAGGTCGACCGGGGGTCGCTCGGCAAGGGCGCGAGCGAGTGCGCGATCACTGCGCCTGCCCGGCCACGTGATGCCGTACTCACGATCACGGGTGATCGGCCGAGACGGGAGGTCGATATACGCGTCGCGATCCTGAGCCGCCGTGTCGTACCCGCGACGATGCAGGGCTGGGGCCGCGACCGTGACCCGGTGACCGAGGCGCTCGAGCGCGCGACGCTGCATGCGGATCGCCACCTGCACCCCGCCGAGCGAATCGACGTGCTGGTCGGTGACGATGAGGATGTGCATGATCAGCGCGCGTCGACGTCGCCGCGGTACAGCTCTTCGAACGTGTCGAGTGTGCGGTCGATGTCGTGCACCGAGACGGCCTCGATCGAGGCCCGCTGCATACGCAGGCGTTCCTCTGGCGACTGCCGCAGCACTCGAGTGATGCGGCTCGCGAGCTCGCGATCGTTGCCGGGCTGGAAGAGGTAGCCGTTCTCGCCGTCGTGCACGAGGTGCGGCAGGGCCATGGCGTTGGCGGCGACAATGGGCAGGCCCGAGGCCATCGCCTCCATCGTCGCGATCGACTGCAGCTCGGCGATCGATGCGATCGTGAACACGCTCGCGCTGGTGAGGTGGCCCCGCAGCTCCTCGTCCGTGACGCGCCCGGTGAACTCGACGCGGTCGGCGATGCCCAGCTCGTCGGCGAGCTTCTCGAGATTCTTGCGCTGATCGCCGTCTCCGACGACGGTGAAGTGCACGTCGAGATCCGGGTCGAGTCTCGGAATCGCGCGCAGAATGACGTCGATCTCCTTCTCGAGCGTCACTCGCCCCACGAACACGAGCGTATGGGCGGTGCGCGGGGTCAGATCGGCGGTGTAGTCGGAGGCGCGGAGGCCGCAACTCACCGGGCGCACGCCGCGACGGTGCGTACTGCGTTCGAGGAAGTCGGCGGCTCGGCGCGTCGGCGTGGTGACGGCAGCTGCGAGCCGCAGCACGCGATCCGCAGCGTTCCAACCCCACCGAACGAAGATTCGCTTCGCCTTCTCGGGCAGCAGCGTGAAGTCGAGCACGTTCTCGGGCATGACGTGGTTGGTGGCGACGATGCGAATGCCGCGCTTGGCGCCCTCGATCGCCAGTGCCCGCCCAATGACGATGTGGGACTGGATGTGGATCACATCGGGCCGCACGCGGTCGAGCAGCTTGCGGGCGTAGCCGCGCGCGCGCCACGGCAGCACGAACCGCAGCCAGTCGTGCGGGTACCAGCGCCAGCTCGCCCACCGGTGCACGGTCATGCGTTCGCCCTCGATGGTCTCGACGTAGCTGCCGTGCTGGCTGTGCCGCTTCGCGGGTGCAACGACGTGCACGTCATGGCCCCGCTGCACCAGGCCCGCTGATAGGCGTTCGGCGAATCGTGCGGCTCCGTTCACATCGGGAGAGAAGGTGTCGCAGCCCTGCAGAATGCGCAGCGGCGCCTGGCGATCGGTGGTGCTCACGGTGCGCGGGAGTCCTTCGGTCGGAGATGGGGGCGGGTTCGCACGAACGGCGCGCGAAGCGACACCAGTCTACAAAGCGCGGCTTACAAACACGTCAGTTGCCGGATCGCGGCGGCCGCCGCCCGACGTGCGGCAGATAGCGCGGAATCCAGCGCCCGAACCCCACCGCCCCCGCGACGGCGAGCGCTCCGGCGGCAACACTGGCGAACGGCAGCGATACTACGGCGAGGCCCGAGATGGCGAGCGGCGCGACGGCCCCGCCGAGGTCGGTCAGTGTGCGCCACGCCGCGAGAAACGGAGCGGGCTGGTCGGCGGGTGCCAGGTCGGCGCCAAGCGTCATGTTGATGCCACTCGACAGGCCGTTCCCCAGGCCCACCACGATGGCGACGCCCAGCAACCAAGCGCCCGCGTCGGGCAGGTCGTGGGTGCCCGCGAGCACCAGGAATCCGGCCGCCATGACCACCATCGCGGGCAGACTCGCCCAGAGTCGCCCGAAGCGATCCATAATCTGGCCGCTCGTGTAGAAGAACAGGAAGTCGACGGTGCCCGAGATGCCGACGACGAGCGCAACCTGGGTCGCGTCGAGCCCGATCGACACGCCCCAGAGGGGCAGCAGCACGTCTTTGATGGAACGCATGCCAGAGAGGATCGCGGACGCGCCGCCGATGCGTAGCAGCGCCGTCCCGCCGTCGCGCACCGCCCCCATCACCCCAGGGCGCGCAGCGCGAACGCTCCGATCGGCGGCGGCCTGCTGCGCGCTGACGTTCGGCGCCGTCACCGTTCGCTCGGGATCTGGCGCCCACGCGACGAGCGCCGCGGCGAGCACGAGACACACCACGAACGCCCACACCGGCGATACCGGATCGCCGGTCGCGGCGACCATGGCGGCCGCAAGGAAGGGCCCGGCGAACCGCCCGAGCCGATTCGTGCCTCCGAGCAGCGATAGCGCCCGCGCGCGGAAGCGCAGTGGCACCCGGCTCGCCATGAACGCATGCCTGGCGAGTCCGAATGACGCTCCGGCACACCCGATCACCAGCACGGCCACACCGAGCAGGGCCGGCGTCGGCGCGAAGACCAGCCCGAGGCAGCCGATCAGCGCCACCCCGGCGGCGAGCAGCATCGCGACCCGCTCACCCGCCCGCGAGACCACCCAGCTCGCCGGCAGGTTGCCGAGGACCTGACCGACAACGGCAGCAGAGGCGATCACACCGGCCAATGCGATGCTCGCCCCCATGCCGACCGCGATCACCGCGACGAGCGGCAGGATCGCATACTCGCCCAGCGAGAAGAGCACCGACGGCCCGTAAATGCTCGGGGCCAGCCGCCAGAGAAACGCGGGTGCCGAATTCGTCATGTCGATCCCACAGTACTCCCGAGCCTTGGCCGGGCGGCGACCGGCCGTTAGGAGTCGCGGGATGCCGCGAGCACCGTGAATGCAGCGGTGCGCGCGAGCTGGCGCGCCGGCCCGATCTCTCGTTCGACCAGGGGTCGATACCTGAGATGGGAGTTGAAGACGAGCCGCAGCTCTCCCCCGGGTGCGAGAGCACGGCGGCAAGCGCGAATGAGCCGGTGACCCACGCCGGCGTGCACCGTGGCCCCCGTGTGGAACGGCGGGTTCAGCAGAATCAGGTCTGCCCAGCCGTCGCTCACCGTCTCGAGCGCGTCGGCACGCTCCACATCGATGCGATCCGCCACCCCAGCCGCCTGCGCCGTCAACCGTGTGGCGGCGACGGCGGCTGCCGACTGGTCGGTGGCGACGACGCGCGCATCGGGAAAGCGCCGCGCCGCAGAGACCGCGAGCACACCATTGCCGCAGCCGAGGTCGACGATCGTGCCCGGGCGCCGGCGCGTGTTCTCGAGGGTGCTGAGCAGCAGCCTGCTGCCGTGGTCGAGCACCGCGCCGCCGAACGTCGCTCCGAAAGCTGCCAGCGAGAAGTCGAGATCGCGATCGGCGCCCCATTTCGGGAACTCTGCCGGGGTGTCAGCTCGATCGAGCGGCGCCGCTGCGCGCAGCACGCGCGCCTTGCGCCACCCGAGACCCGCCGACACCTCGGCGAAATCGCGCCCGAGTACCTCGTTCATGCCTCGAGTCATGTGCTTCACGCGCCCGCCGGCGAACACCCGCACGTCTGGGTCGGCCCAGCGGGCGATGGCTTGCGACGCCTCTGCGAGCGCGTCGAGCCCGCGCGGCAGCTGCAGCAGCACGACGCGCGCACCCGTCAATAGCGCGGCGTCGAGCGGGTGATTCGTGTACCGATCTCCCAGCCGCAGGCGCTCGGCGTTCTGCGCGAGCGCGCGTTCGCCGAGAAGCGGGTCTTGGTGAGTCCGGATCCCGGTCGCTCCGAGCACCGTCGCAGCTCCGAGTGTGAGCGCCCCGTGACGGTCACCGATCACCACGAGGTCGCCAGGGGCGAGTGCATCGACGAACGGGCGCTCGGCGAGATCCTCTGCGGCAGAGCGCAGGATCAGTTGGTCAGCGGAATCGAACGCCTGGAGCTCGTCGGCATCGAAATCGGGATCGCGCGTGAGGTGCGCGAAGAGTGCGGTGAGCTGCTCATCGAGAGCGTCGGCGCTCACGGCTGCCACACGACGACCTCGGCGTTGCGGCGCATGCGCGTTCCGCGACGCAGCGTCACGACTTCGCCGCCCGCGGAACCCGCCGCGAAGACGCGGCGGTCGGGGCGCTGCAAGCGTTCTTCGGTCAGCGCGCGCTCCAGATCGCGCACGCGGCCTTCGAGCCGGCGCACCTGGTCCTCGAGTTCGAGCACGCGTCGGATGCCCTCGAGGCTGAGCCCTTCAGCCGACAGGCGCGCGACCTCGCGCAGGCGGGCGACATCGTGCAGCGAATAGCGACGCGTATTGCCCCGCGTACGCTGCGGAGACACCAGCCCGATGCGGTCGTACTGCCTGAGGGTCTGCGGATGCATCTCGGCGAGTTCGGCAGCCGCGGCGATGGCGAACACCGGCGTGTAACGATCCATCTGCGGATTCGCCATGATGCTGACCTGCTTTCATCGTGCTGGTCGAGGAGCGCGGCGCGAGGTGAACCCCTCACGCCGCGCTCCTCGTTCAATTCAGAGGAGATTCATCCCTTCGCGCGAGCCAGAAGATCGGCTCGCGGATTCTCCTGCGGTTCGACCGCGCGGAACGCTTCGAGCGCCTCCGTCGCCTCGGGCGACAGGTGCGACGGAACGACGATCTGCACTTCAGCGAGAAGGTCGCCCGTGCCCTTCGAACTCGACACCCCGCGCCCCTTGACGCGCAGTACCCGCCCGCTGGGCGTACCGGGCTGCACCTTGAGCTTCACCGGGGCGCCACCGAGCGTCGGCACTTCGACCGTCGCCCCGAGCGCCGCCTCGGAGAAGGTGACCGGCAGCTTGACCCGCAGGTTCTGGCCGTCTCGTTCGAAGACCGGGTGCTTGCGCACGCTCACCGTGAGAATGATGTCCCCGGCGGGCCCACCCGTCGGGCTCGGTTCGCCCTTGCCGCGCACCTTGATCTTCTGGCCGTCAGAGACTCCTGCGGGAATCTTGACCTTGACCGAGCCGGTCGAGGCCTGCAGCGTGACCGTCTTGCCCTGCACGGCGGTCTCGAAGTCGAGGGTGGTCGTCGCCTGGATGTCGCGCCCCGACTGCGGGCCCCGAGGCGCTCCCGCACCTCCGAACATGCCGCCGAAGATGTCCTCGAACCCCTGCGGTCCACCCGACTGGAAGTGGGTGTTGCGCCCGCCACCGCCGAACATCCCGCCGAACACGTCCTCGAAGCCCTGATTGCCGCCGCCGCCCGCGGTGAAGCGAGCCCCGCCGGCGCCCATGGCGCGAATCTGGTCGTACTCGGCACGCTGCTCCGCGTCGGAGAGCACCGAGTAGGCCTCGCTGATCTCCTTGAACTTCGCCTCGGCAACCGCATCGCCAGGATTGGAGTCCGGGTGATACTTGCGTGCGAGCTTGCGGTACGTCTTCTTGAGCTCCGCGTCTCCTACGTCTTTCGAGACGCCGAGGAGCTGGTAGAAGTCCTTATCGAGCCAATCCTGACTAGCCATCCGCTCCCACCGCCACCGCGACCTTGGCGGGGCGCAGTTCGACCTCGCCGATGCGATATCCGCGCTCGATGACGTCGAGCACCGTGTGCTGCTCGGTGCCGGGAACCGGTACCTGCGCAATGGCCTCGTGGATCTGCGGGTCGAATGCCTCGCCCGCTTCACCGAAGCTCTGCACCCCGATGCGCTCGAACGTTCCACGGATCTTCTGCGCGATCGTCGCGAACGGGGTGCCCTCGGCGAGGTCGCCGTGCTTCTCAGCGCGATCGAGATCGTCGAGTACCGTCAGCATCGGCGAGACCGCCGCCGCAATCGCCCGCTGCTTCTCGATCGCCGCATTCGCCTCCGTGCGCTTCCGGTAGTTGGCGTACTCCGCCGTCAACCTGCGCAGGTCGTCGAGATACGGGTTGTCGGCGTCCTCCGCCGGCGCGTCGGCATCTGCTGCGGCGTCGCTCTGCTCCGCTCCCAGAATGTCCTCGACCGTGAGGTCGGGCTGGGGCGAGGAGCCGGAGTCCTGCGACTCCGGCTCCTGAGCAGGAACCTCGTCAGCGTTCGGGTCTTCCCCGGGCGTGCGCTGTTCCTCGTTCGCCATGGTTACTTCTTCTCCTCGTCGTCTTCAACGACCTCGGCGTCCACCACGTCGTCGTCGTTCGACGATTCTTCAGCACCGCCCTCGGCGGGAGCCTCGGCCTGCGCTGCGGCGTAGATCGCCTCGCCGAGCTTCGTCTGGCTCTGACCGAGCTTCTCCGAAGCGTTCTTCACCGCTTCGTCGTCATCGCCGGCGAGCGCCTGCTTGAGCGCGTCGAGATCGCCCTGCACCTCGGTCTTGACGTCTTCGGGCAGCTTCTCGTCGTTCTCCGAGATGAGCTTCTCGACGGAGTAGGCGAGCTGCTCTGCATTGTTGCGCACCTCAGCCGCTTCGCGACGCTGCTTGTCTTCGGCAGCGTGCTCTTCGGCCTCGCGCACCATGCGCTCGATGTCTTCCTTCGAGAGCGTGGAACCACCGGAGATGGTGATCGTCTGCTCCTTGCCGGTGCCCTTGTCCTTCGCGGAGACCTGCACGATGCCGTTGGCGTCGATGTCGAAGGTCACCTCGACCTGGGGCACTCCGCGCGGTGCCGGCGCGATGCCGGTCAACTCGAACGTGCCGAGGTTCTTGTTGTCGCGGGTGAACTCGCGCTCGCCCTGGAAGACCTGGATGGCCACCGAGGGCTGGTTGTCTTCAGCGGTCGTGAACGTCTCGCTGCGCTTGGTCGGGATGGCGGTGTTGCGATCGATGAGCTTGGTCATGATCCCGCCCTTGGTCTCGATGCCGAGCGACAGGGGGGTCACGTCGATGAGCAGCACGTCCTTGCGCTCACCCTTCAGCACGCCGGCCTGCAGTGCGGCGCCGACGGCCACGACCTCGTCCGGGTTCACGCTCTTGTTCGGCTCCTTGCCGCCGGTGAGCGACTTCACGAGCTCGGTCACGGCCGGCATACGGGTCGATCCGCCGACGAGCACGACGTGCGCGATGTCTGCGACCTTGACGCCCGCCTCGGCGATGACGTCTTGGAAGGGCTTGCGGGTGCGCTCCAGCAGATCCTTGGTGAGCTCCTCGAACTTGGCGCGCGAGAGCGTCTCGTCGAGGTTCGCCGGGCCGTTCTCGGTGAGCGAGAGGTAGGGCAGCTGAATCTGGGTGCTCGTCGAATTCGAGAGCTCCTTCTTCGCCTGCTCCGCCGCTTCCTTCAGCCGCTGGAGGGCGATCTTGTCCTTCGCCACGTCGACGCCGGTCGACGACTTGAACTGCTGGATGAGCCACTGCACGACCCGCTGGTCCCAGTCGTCGCCGCCGAGACGGTTGTCGCCGGCCGTGGCGCGCACCTGGATGGTCGAGAAGTCGTCGTCCTTGCCCACCTCGAGCAGCGAGACGTCGAACGTGCCGCCACCGAGATCGAACACGAGGATGAGCTCATCCTCTTTGCCCTTGTCGAGGCCGTAGGCGAGCGCGGCAGCGGTCGGCTCGTTGATGATGCGGAGCACGTTCAGGCCCGCGATCTCGCCGGCCTCCTTCGTCGCCTGGCGCTCTGCGTCGTTGAAGTAGGCGGGAACGGTGATGACCGCGTCGGTCACCTTGTCGCCCAGGTACGTCTCAGCGTCGCGCTTCAGCTTCTGCAGCGTGCGCGCGCTGATCTCCTGCGCCGTGTAGCGCTTGCCGTCGATCTCATCGGTCTTCCAGTCGGTGCCCATGTGGCGCTTGACGGAAGACAGGGTGCGGTCGACGTTCGTGACGGCCTGGCGCTTCGCGGTCTCGCCGACGAGCACCTCCCCGTCCTTCGTGAATGCGACGATCGAGGGCGTCGTACGAAGGCCTTCGGCGTTCGCGATGACCGTGGGCTCTCCGCCCTCGAGGACGGAAACCACCGAGTTCGTGGTGCCGAGGTCGATGCCTACTGCGCGTGACATGTGTGCTCCTTCTGTCGATCGGATCGGTCAGGCGAGAGGCCTGCCCGGAGTCTGCACTCGCCATCGACGCTTCGCGAGCGAACGCGGGGCGCGTCGATGTTGAGCCTGTTGGACTCAAGTTTACTCGAGCGCCGACGAAGGTCAAGTCTGCGCACCAAAACTTGAGTCGATCTCACTCAACTCTCAGAGAGCGTTCCTCAGTGCGCCGCGGGGCTGAGGTACACGACGTAGTCGTACTCCTGGAACTCCGCGACTTCGACGGCCCATCGCGTGCGCACGAACTCCACGTGCGTGGGGTGATCGTTGTAGGCGCGGAAGGCGTGCTCATCGGCGAACACCATGGAGAACTGCCACTCGAGGCCGCTCTTCGGGCTCACCTGCCGGTGCACGGTGAAGGCCTGCACCCCCGGGATCTCGGCGAGGTCGCGAGCAGCCGATGTCAGAAACTCCTCCTCGTCAGGCGATCCGCTCCCATGGATAAGACGGAAGACGACAGTGTGCTGAACAGGCATAGCGGCTCCTCGGGTCGTGGTGCTGATGCGACAGCTCGAACCGCAAGCTCCGGCGGTTTCGGGGCGAGCCTAGTGCGCGTCCCTCCACGAACAGAGGGTTGCAGCGACATGAATGCCGCGGGATCCGCTCGTGCTACACCTCCCCGACCGAGATACGCTGAATTCCATGAGCGACCACGTGCTGCCGGCTCCCGTCCCATCGAGCCCAGCGGCCCCCGAATCCGTGCAGAAGCGAACCGTGTTCGCCTGGTCGCTGTGGGACTGGGGATCCGCCTCGTTCAACGCGGTCGTCACGACCTTCGTCTTCAGCGTCTACATCACGAGCGCACCGTTCGGCCCCGAGGAGCAGGTGTCGGCTGAGCTCGGGATCGCGTTGCTCGTCGCCGGCGTCGTCGTCGCCCTGTTCGCTCCGGTCATCGGACGACTCACCGATCAGGCGGGTCGACGCAAGACATGGCTCGGCATCAACACGGGCATCGTGGTGGCCTGCACCGTGCTGATGGTGTTCGTCGCTCCTGACGAGCAGTTGTTGATCTTCGGCCTGGTACTGCTGGCGATCGGCAATGTCGCGTTCGAGTTCGCGAGCGTCAGTTACAACGCGATGCTCGGCCAGATCGCCAACAACGGCAACGTCGGCAAGATCTCCGGCGTGGGTTGGGGCATGGGCTACCTGGGCGGAATCGTGCTGCTCGCGCTGATTCTCGTCGGTTTCATCTTCCCCGAGGTCGGCTGGTTCGGCGTTACCTCCGAGGGCGGCTGGAACGTGCGCATCGCCATGCTCCTCGCCGCGGTCTGGTTCGCCGTCTTCGCCATTCCCGTGTTCTTCGCGGTGCCCGAGATCCCCGCCGCAACGCACCCGAAGAACACGGGTCGCTGGTTCATCCAGGCCTACGCAGACGTGTTCCGCAGCGTCGCAGGCCTCTGGCGCGACGCCCGCCAGACCCTGCACTTCCTCGTCGCGAGCGCCGTGTTCCGCGACGGGCTGGCCGGCGTATTCACCTTCGGCGGCGTGATCGCCGCGCGCAGCTTCGGGTTCGACAACACGACGGTGATTCTCTTCGCCATCGCTGCGAACGTCGTCGCCGGGTTGGCGACGATCCTCGTCGGCTTCTTCGAGGATCGCCTCGGTGCGAAGCGGGTGATGGTCTGGTCGATCGTGCTCATGGTGATCTGCGCCCTGCTGGTCTTCGCGCTGCACGACGCGGGAACCTGGGTGTTCTGGATCTTCGGGCTCATGCTCTGCATTTTCGTCGGGCCGGTGCAATCGGCCAGCCGATCCTTCCTCGCCCGCCAGATTCCGCCCGGACGCGAAGGGGAGATCTTCGGCCTCTACGCGACCACCGGCCGCGCGGTCTCGTTCCTCGCCCCCGCCGGCTTCACGATCGCGATCGCCATCGGCGGTTCGACCATCTTCGGCATCATCGGCATCGGGGCCGTACTGCTCATCGGCCTACTCCTGCTGCTGCCCGTGCGCACGCGTCAGCAATAACGACCGCCGAGCGCACAGCCTCGCGTGCGGGGCAGTAGCCTGTTCTGGTGGCCCGTCCCGAACTTTCCGCCGAGCAGCTCGCCGTCTACGAACGCATCGAGCACACCCGAGAGCACCTGTTCATCACCGGTCGAGCCGGCACGGGCAAATCGACCATCCTGAACCACCTGTCGTGGAATACGAGCAAGATCATCGCCGTGTGCGCGCCGACCGGCGTCGCTGCGCTGAACGTCGGCGGGCAGACGATTCACTCGCTCCTCCGACTGCCGACGGGCATCATCGCCGATCACGAGCTGGATCAGCCGGCGGAGCTCAAGAAGATGCTCGCCGCGATCGACACCCTCGTCATCGACGAGATCTCGATGGTGTCGGCCGACCTGATGGACGCGATCGACCGTTCGCTGCGACTGGCGCGGGGCAAGAAACACGATCCGTTCGGGGGTGCGCAGATCATCATGTTCGGCGATCCCTACCAGCTGCCGCCCGTGCCGCCGCGCGACCCGCACGAGCGCGCCTACTTCGCCGACACCTACCGCTCGCTGTGGTTCTTCGACGCCAACGTGTGGGCGTCGACGCCGCTCTCGACCATCGAGTTGCTCGAAGTCCATCGCCAGCGCGACGATCGATTCAAGCAGATTCTCGCGGCCGTGCGGCACGGGGTCGTCACGGAGGATCAGGCGAACGAGCTGAACTCGGCTGGAGCTCGTCCCGCCCCCCGCGACGTGATCACCCTCGCGACGACGAACGCGACGGTGAATCGCCTCAACGCCCAGCGCCTCGCCGAGATCACGGGCTCATCGCTTCGCGCGGTGGCAGAGATCAACGGGGAGTTCCGCGAGAACACCTACCCGGCAGACGAGGTGCTCGAGCTGAAGCCGGAAGCGCAGGTGATGTTCCTGCGCAACGACCCCGATGGGCGCTGGGTCAATGGCACCATCGGCACCGTGTCCCGCGTCGACGGCACCGTGTGGGTCGAGGTGGGGCGCGAGGAGTTCGAGGTCGAACCGATGGTGTGGGAGCGGTACCGCTATCGCTACGATTCGGAGACGAAGAAACTCGAGAAAGAAGTGGTCGCCGAGTTCGAGCAGTTTCCGCTTCGCCTCGCCTGGGCCGTGACCGTGCACAAGTCGCAGGGCCACACCTACGACGCCGCCGTCGTCGATCTCGGGCCCAGAGCCTTCAGCGCCGGGCAGACGTACGTGGCGCTCAGCCGCGTGCGCTCCCTCGACGGGCTCTACCTGCAACGGCCGCTGCAGCCCCGCGACGTGATCGTCGACCCCAACGTCGTGCGGTTCATGCGCGGCAAGGAAGACACCGCGTAAGCAGGCTAGGCCGCCGCGAGCTTCGCCTGACCGAGGTCGCGGAAGACCGCGGTGTTGAACGCGTAAGCGGTGCGCACCTCGTCGAGCATGCGGGTGCGCTCAGCATCTTCGAGCTGGGCGCCGAGCACGTCGAGCGCCGCGCGGTACTGATTCTTGAACTCCGCGAGATCGCCCAGCTCGGTGAAGTCGTAGAAGGCGATGCCTGCGCTCGGCAGCTGATGCTGCTTCGCAACGCGCTTCGCGATGTACTGGCCACCCGACAGATCGCCCAGGTAGCGCGTGTAGTGGTGGGCGACCACTCCGGCGACCCACCCCTCCGCCGCAACCTCGCGCATGCGCGCCGCGTACTCGAGCGTTGCCGGCACCGCGACGATCTGATCGCGCCAGTCCGCGCCGACCAGGTGCTCGAGGTCGGCCTCGAGTGCGGGGAGACGCACGAGCGACGGCGTGTGGAAACCGGCGAAACCGGGGTCGCCTGCGACCTGATCCGCAGCAGCCTCGAGCGCCTCGTACATGAAGTAGTGCTGGGCGACGAGGTCGATGTAGTCCTGCAGCGAACCCTTGCCGCGCATGATGTCTTCCATGAACGTCGCGCCTTCGCTGTCGGAGTGATCCGACCACGAGCTCTCACGGATCACCACGGAGAAGGGGCGATCCCCCGCCGGCTCGACCGCATCGCCGTCGTGCTGCGCGCCGTGCTCATGCCCGGCGTGCGCGTGCTGCTGTCCCTGGTCATCCGGCTGCCCCTGGTGCTCGTCGCGCGCCGGCACCCCGAGCCTCGCGCACGCCGCCGTGTAGACCGCGACGACCTCGCGCCGGATCTCTGGGCGCTCGCTGATCGGGCCGCCCGGCCAGGCCACCGCGAGTTCGTGCTCCCCTGCGTCGTCCGTCACGCGCCAGTGCCCCGCGACTCCGGTCACGCCGACCATCGCGCTCGCCGTCGCCTCGGGATACCCGAAAGCACGTGCGATCAGGAGGTTGTCATCCGTATGGTCGCCGTTCATGTGCCCGGTCACACCCGAGATCACGTCATCCGAAAAATTCGTCACCACGTCAGTCTAGTAAGGCTTGCCTCACTTCGCCTCACCGCGCGGCAATCTTCTCAGTCGCACGCAGTAGACTCCCGGGTGTTCTGTGTCCAATTCACGTTCACGATTGGCGGTCGAATTTGATTCCGCGCTTTGCCCCCCGCACACGCCTCCTGGCCGTCGGGGCCGTCGTTGTCGCCGCCCTCGG
This sequence comes from Leucobacter sp. NPDC077196, assembly GCF_040687075.1. Classification (NCBI taxonomy): domain Bacteria; kingdom Bacillati; phylum Actinomycetota; class Actinomycetes; order Micrococcales; family Microbacteriaceae; genus Leucobacter; species Leucobacter sp. NPDC077196. The sequence continues at coordinate 68,595 of NZ_JBFBML010000007.1, read as the reverse complement.
CCTCACAGCCTGCACCGGCGGCGATTCGGTGACCAGTGCGGCCGACGTCAACACCGTCGACGCGGCCCTCGCGAGCAGCGTCGATGACGCGGTGACGAATGCGATGCAGCAGAGCCGCTCGACCGAGGCGGTCGTGGGCGTGTGGGGCAATGATGGAAGCGAATACTTGCGCGGATACGGCGACAGCGGTGTCGATGGGGCCACGCGCATCCGTGGTGCGCAGGCCACGCAGCCAGTGATGTGCGCGCTCATGCTCGATCTCGTGGATCAGGGGACCATCGATCTCGACGGCAAGGTCTCCGATGACCTCACGCGTCAGTCGGGCATCGAGGACGTGACGTACCGGCAGCTCTGCGAGATGCGATCCGGCATCGCCGACTACAAGGGAGCGTTCACCGACATCTTCGCGAACAATCCGACGCGGCCCTGGGCCGAACAAGAACTGCTCGCTCAGGGACTCTCCCGATCGCCTGAATCCTGGCCCGGGCTCGACTTCCATCAGTCCGATTCGAACACCGTGGTGCTCGCGCGGGCGCTCAAGGTGAAGACCGGTCTCGAGCTGCCCGACCTGCTGCAGGATCACGTTTACTCGAACGCGAACATGGGATCTTCGTACTTCCCCAATCTGAACAGCACCACGGTCACGGGCGACACCCTGCAAGGCCTCACCTTCGCGTCGAGCGGCGGCAAGGCCGTGTGCGACGCGGAGCCGGTCGAAGTATCCGAGGTCTCGCCGTCGATGCTGGCCGGAGCCGGTGCAACAATCACGACAGCGACCGACCTCAAGAACTTCTACGACAGCTATCTCGGTGGAACCTTCGGCGGCGAAAGTTCGGGCGTTGTCACCGAAACCTTCCCGACCAAGAACCCCGAGCGCGACGAGAACGGCGAACCCACCGAGGAGATCGCAGCGGAAGGCCGCCTGTGGAGTTTCGGAGTCGAGAAGGTCGGTCCCCTCTACGGCCGGAGCGGAGCGATCACAGGCACCCTCACTGCTGCGTACACGGATCCGGAAAGCGGCTTCTCCGTCGTCGTATCGTTGAACAATTCGTCGGCCGGAGCGGGCTTCGCGAAAGCGCTGGCCTTCCAGCTCGCATCGCTCGCGCAGGCGCAGGGCGTCGCACCGGAGCTCGGATGGAGCGCCGACGAGCAGACCGAAGCGCTCGCGGAAGCGGCCGTCTGCCAGTAGGGGCCTGTGCTGGCCACCCAGCCACTTTCTGCTACGGTTGACGAGTCGGAATCCTTGCGATTGCGTCTCGGGGATGTAGTTCAATGGTAGAACTTCAGCGTCTACCATTCTCGATCACACGTTGTCCACGAGCGTCATTCCTCGTTGGAAATACGCCAGATTTTGGCCCTCCTCAACCTCCCCCTAAGCCCCCGCCGTGTATCCATTTTGGATACTAAACGGATACACGAGCCCATCTTGAACGCTTGCCACCGGATCGCCAATGGCGGCACCTCACGCCCGTGTTGTGGATGCGCGCGGGTAAGGTATTTGCATGAGCGTGCAGCATCCCGAGCCAACGACGACTCCTCCTGCTGGGTGGTATCCCGATACGAATAGCGGCCACCTCCGCTGGTGGGACGGACAAGCGTGGGGCCCTTTCGCCCCTCCGCAGCAACCTGCTGTGCAGCATGTGCAGGTGCAACACCCTCGGTACGCAAACAATATGCCGGTCTCGTATGTGCGACCGCAGCAGGGGCACAGCATCACCTCACATCTTCTCCTCGGCATCTTCTGCCTATGGATCAACGTGATCTACATCTCTGTGAGCCCGAACCACTACTGGCACACCTAAGCCTTAACCCGCGTGTAAGATTCACGGCAGCACAACTGAATAGCTCGAGCACGGGTATACCGGGCCGAGGCCGGGAACATCGCAATGCGCCAGCATCAAGCTCCCCCCTTCCACCTCGATCACACCGGGCACGCGGCCGACGGCATAGGCCGGCTCGAGCAACGGGAATGGTCCCGATTCATCTGGGCATGGTCCGCCGCCGCGTCCCTCGTCACGTGGCTGTACTCAGCGGGCAACCTCAACATGGCCGGAGAGACCGACGTCCGCGTCGATTCGTCCTCCGCGCCCACGATCAACCTGCCGGCAACGTGGCTCGCCGCTGACGAGATCGCGCGCTACCTGCAGGAGCTCAACGGGTTCTCGACACCCGAGCAAGCCGCAAACGATCCGAAGGGCTCATACCTCGCAATTGAGCTCGGCCGCGCGGTGTCGATCGCGGACCGACGATGGCCACGCGAGGACAAGCCCCACGCAATGCGCCTGATGCGTTGCGCGGGCTGCTCGGAACTGACACTCATGTACCGCCCGCCGCGCTTCCCCGGCGACGCAATCGTCGTCGACTGCCCGAAGTGCGGCTACTCGATGCCCGAGGATCTGTTCTCGGTGAACGTGCTGCTCATCGAAGCAGAGATGGCCGGCGCCGACGTCGCAGTCGATGCAACGGAGGTCACCCTTGCAGCTTGACGTAAGAACGGGCACGGCATTGTGGGTCCGCCTCGCCTCAGCACCTGAGAGATTCGACCGCCCGCGCCGAACGATCGAGAAGTGGATCACCGATGAGCAGGTCAGGACCATGCGTCCCCTGCAGGAGGTGTGGCTCTACGTCCCAGACCTCGAACGCATGGACGCGCAGACGCAACGCCGCAAAAGACGGACGACTTGACTAATGCGCGCTATGCGGTAGTGTGATTCATGGTGGAGGAATGTAACCACTTCACCAGGCTTGAAACACAGAAACCCCCGCAGCGCTCAGCGCCCGGGGGTTTTGTCGTTCCATGACAACTGAATATCGACAATCGAATATGCCCGCGGCCACGGTCGGCGGGCCTCTTACTTCCCGTGCGTGACGGGAGCCGCCGCGTTCGTGTCATAGCGACACTGCGCGCCGGCGGGCGGTGCTGCAGGCTGCAACTCACGACAGTCTCGATCCGGTGCGCAGACGCAAGCACTAGTAGCCGGAATGCGAGAGCCCGCGGCGCCGAACGCGCGCGCACGGCGGGCCCCACTTCTTGCCGGACCCTCGACCACCAACATCACATAGTGCGAGGCGAGCCCGGCAACATCTCACCGGAGGAATCATGAACCCCGACGAAGCATGGCGGGAAGCTCACGCAGAACTCTCGCGTGCAGTTTCCACCTACTACCAAGCGACCACCGGAGAGTTCGTCGATGGCTGGGTGCTCGTGACGCACAAGCTGTCCGTCGAGCTCGAAGCCGAAGGCGCTTCAGCAGTCGGAGTGATTTCCTCCCCAGATCTTTCGTGGGTCAAGGGCCGCGGCCTGCTCGAGATCGCCAGGGAAAACCGCGCCTACAGCGGCCATCAAGGAGACTGATCATGCAACCCTGCCCTGAGTGTGGATCTGAGTACTCCTCAGCGCTCGCCGCCGAGGAGTGCGGTGAGGTCGACCGCGTCGAAGACCGACGCATCCGGCAGTCGCGCAAGCGATGAGCACCTCAGGATGGGTCGCGCGGCCGACGGATCGGCGCGCAACTCTTCCGCCTGACTGGTGGCGGGTACGCGGCCACGTGCTCAAGCGCGACGGCCGCCGATGCCAGCACGTCCGCTACGACACGGACCGCAAGTGCTTACAGCCGGCCACCGACGTCGACCACATCAACGACCGGAACGACCACCGGCCCGAGAACCTGCAATCACTTTGCAGCTGGCACCACCAGCAGAAGACCTCAAGCCAAGGCGGCAAAGCGGCCGCCGCGCGCCGGCGCAAAGTTGCAACTCCGGCACACCCCGGGATCCTCTAGGACCTCTTGCCGGCAGTCTTGCGCGGCTTGCGGTTGCCGGATCCCGGACGCTGCTCGTTCCACGCGTCGATGGTCTTCTCGCTCCACCCACGAACCGTGCCGACGGTTACGTCAGGCTTCGGAAGCGTGAGCGAGGACAGCGCCCCACGGGTGATCCCGAGCCGCTCGGCAATCTCCGTGGTGGATAGGTAGTGACGCGTCATATCTACATCATGCGCGACGTATGGCAATGCGTGCAACTTCACGATTGTCTCCTTACTGCCCCACTGTCTGCGGGGCTCGTGCTCGCCGTCGGGATTGAACCAACGTAGACGCCCACCAGGCGCGAGCTACTGCAATTCACAGCGCGACGATGCGGCGCAATACTCCCTGCGCGTGCAATATCTCGCCCCACGATGCTCGCTTGAATCGGGCTGTAATGCCGTTGTTCAGCCAGAGCTCAGCGCATCGCTTCACCGTGAGCACGGGCGCGTGAGACTCGCAATCGCCGCGAAACGCCTCAAGCACGCTATTCGGGTTGTTATCCAGGTCGAACACTGCTCGTGGCTCGAGCGAGTACCCGCCAGGAGTCGCGCCATCAGCAAATGGGTCAGACGCTCGAGACTGATCGACGACGCATCTCCACGGCTTAGGGTCGCTGTTGATCTTCCTGCTGTTGTAGAGAGTCATGCTGCAATTCCTTCCGCTATGCCGCGCTCAGTGTCGCGACGGCGTACCATTCGAGCCCCTGCCAGACGGCAATGACTCCCCCGAGCGTCAGTACGGCGCCCGCAATTTCTACTAGGACCAACCGACATTGAGCGCGCCGCTCGGCGTCGGTCACGATGTCGCCTCCGCGAGCTCACCGTTGTACGGCCACGAGTACAGCGCCTCCCAGCGCTCGATCACGGCCGCAATCTGCTTGGGCCGGAGCGTGCAAGCAGAGATGCTCTGCACCGTCTCCCCCGACCGTTCCGAAAAACCCGCGACCACAGTTCCGGCGAGCGTCCACAACTCAATCGAGAAATGGGGAACGTCGATCCCGTCGTCGTCCCCAGGCGCAATATCGAATGACCACGCGACGGGCAGCCCGTCATGGTCTTCAGGCATCGGCCACCCCATTGATAGGGCACTGAGCACACGCAACGGCAGCGCCGCGCGGCTCATCGGTCCGCCCCCTGCAATTCCACCGGGTACCCGCGTCCGTCGATGTCGACAAACGACGTTCCGGCACCATTGCCGTGCGCGTTGGCATCCCACGTGCAATTGGTGGCGTCCTCGCTCGCGCAAGCGGGGAGGATCGCAACGGCGATCATCAGTACAAGTTCCAGCAATGCGGCCACTTCGGGCCCCCTCTCGGTAATGGGCGCGACGATCGCGCCCCGTGCGCTCGCGGATGCTTGCAATCCGCCCCCGGCTCGTTCCGGTAGCGCGTGTTGGTTCACCAGCGCGGGTTGTGCGCGCAATAGGTGGTGTTCTCGGTGTCGCATCGCCGCGCAACTTCTTCGACTACGAACCGCGCAAGTGCATCTGTGTCAGCGTCGCGAACGGCTGAACCCCCGGCCTCTTCCCAGAGCTCGAAGAAGTCGCAACTTAGGCGCGTCTCGAGCAATCGATCGATGACGTCACACCGGTCACTCACGAGGTCGAGCGGCTCGCCGTGCAATGCGATGTAGCGACCGGTGGCATCGATGCGCAGGCGGTACTCGCCTGCAAGGCCACGACAGTGCAGCAACTCATGTGCCGGCTGAAGTTTCACCCGATACTCGCGACTGATCGCGATCGCGACCGCAATTTCTTCCTCCGAGCGCGAACCGCGCTCCGGCAATTCTGCATACAGCGCCTCAAGCTGCTTCGGTGTGAGGCTCCGCGCGCTCAGGTTCGCTTGCACGGCGTCAATCGCTTTCACAGACATCATTGATTCCTCTCGTCATTGCTGGCACGCAACTTGCGCGCCCCGTGGTGGCGCCCGGACTCGAACCGGGTCGACGCCTTAACGCTCGCCACCTGTGGTGGTCAGAAGATCTCCGACCACACGTCCTCTGCCGCAACTTCCGTTGCCTCTGCCGCGTACGCTTCGGCCATCGCCGCGCGCTCTGCAACCTGCTCAGCCTTGAACTCTGCAAACGTCACCCAACGCCAGACGCCGGCGTCGTGAGCGCGCTGCATCTCTTCGGTCAGGTGAGGCCACGCAATATGCAATGAGCCCTTGCAGAACTCGAGCGACGGTCGCCGGCGAGCATCCGCACCGAATGCTTGCTGCCGCCAAAAGTCATCCCACAGCGTGCCCGGCCATCCCATGTGGTCTGCAATTCGGTATTGCATCGCTTCGATCAGCGACCGGTACGCGGCGCGGTCCGCGTCGTCGGTTCCCGACGCCCGCAACGACTTCGCCGCAACTCGCGACGGAGCCGCAACCGCGGCCGGATCCTGCAAGATCGCGGTGCCTGGCACGCAACGCGCAACCATGTACGCGTTCGCCCGCTGCACCCATGCGAGGTACTCCGGTGAGTCAGCCCGCAATTCGGGGCGCGGTTCTACGTTGGCCGCGTACCATGCGCGGCGCTCAGATTTGACACTCATCTTGCAATCTCCTCCCCTGCAATTCGGTGGGCTTACGCGCCCATATCGATCCAGTTGACGTGGCCGCAAACTTCCTCGACCCACGTGAGCGCATCGGCTCGAGTAACGAACCGGAAGATCTTGAACTCACGGCCGTCTGCGGTGAGTGAGACCCACCAGTTCAGCACTGCAGGGTTGCCCCACTCGTCGGCGGGCTCGATGACCCAACGGCCAAGGTTGAGGTCGCACGCTCTTGTGCGGGTAGATCCCGCAAGCTCGCACACGACATCGGCGAGATTGAAAACGTCCGCGGGCACTTCCGCGGCGGATACGGTAGTCACGATCGAACCTCCCAGTTCGGTACATGCCCCGGGCGAGCTGCACACTCGCGCCGGGGCTTGGTCTTGGTGGCAGATGCCACGGTGGCGACCACGGGGCTCGAACCCGTGCACGTCTCCGGCGTGGTGCCGGTGAGCATGGCGCCTATCGCGCCGCCTGTTGTTTCGCTGTGGAGTTGTGAAGGATCTGTGCCTGCCGGTACTGGTTCCCGTTGGGGCTTCCCGGTGGCGATGAGATAACTAAACCATGCGCCGCGCATTGTTTACAAGTCATGCGCCGCGCATTGCTTCACCAACACCTCGCACATCGGCACCACCATGCGCGACGACGGGTTTTACTTCAGCGTGTCGGCCCGGGCGTGTCGCGTCCGCCGGCGATTGCCGCGCACCGAGAGACCACACACCCGGCGGCGCGCTCGACGTGCCCAGCCCTGCACCTCGCACCGGTAGCGCGAGACACCCGGCCCACCGAGCACACACGCCACGCCACGTCACGCACCACGCGCCCCGCTGGCGAGCCCACAGGTACACGAGCACACGAGCACACGCGCACCCGCAGCACGCGCCACACACACGCACACGAGCGGGCGCGCACCACGCGCACCCGGCCACGCACGCACGAGCGCACACGAGCGCACGGGGGCCACCCCCTCCCCCCACCCCCTTCCCCATCGCCCGCAAGCGTTCTGCATCTCGCGGTGCGCGTGGGTCTGGGGGGTTTATGCCCCGAGCGCCGCTTGGTGCGCGCTCGAGGCGCGAGAGCTTCCCCGGCCGCCAGGGCCGAGGGTTTTCACCTGCCGACATGGAGGTTCCCGATGGCCGTCCTATCTTGTTCCGCGCGCGTCGTACTGATCGCCCCTCACCATGAGGCCGGCGTCGCTGCGACTCGTCGTCACCCCGAGTACTCACACGCGATGGTCGTGGTCGCGAGCGACCCGGGCGCGCTTCGCCGCATCAAGGGTCGTGTGTTCGCTGGCTGGGTGCTTCTGCCTGGCGCCGAGCATCGCGCCTCTCCTCGGCGAATCTCGGAACTCATCGAGTACGCGCGTTCCCACGAGTGTGGCTGTGTTCAGCACGCGATCCAGGCGGTGGCCTGATGGCCGGCGTCGGACCCGTACCGAAAGACGAGCGATCGCGCCTCCGCGACTCCCCCAAGCGCGACCTCGTGAAATCGGATGGAAAGGTCGGCGGCTTCGAGCTCCCTGACGACGTGTTGCCGCAGCTTCGCATCGGCGGAGAGCTGCAGTTCGACATGGACGGCAATCCGATCCGCGAAGACTGGCACCCGCAAACCGTGCGCTGGTGGAACAACTGGCGAGAGTCGCCGCAGGGCATCCGCATGGCAACCGCCGTCGACTGGGACTACTTGCTCGATACCGCGCTGCTGCATCACCAGATGTGGGAGTCGGGCGGCAAGAACTCGGAGCGTGCGGCCGAGATCCGTCTGCGTGCGGCGACGTTCGGCGCGACGCCGGCGGACCGCGCGCGGCTCAAGTTCGAGATCGAGATTCCTGAAGAGTTCGAGGTCGGTTCGTCAACGGCAAACGTGTCCTCGATGAATGATGCGCGCAGGAAGCGAGTAGCCAACGGGGGTGCCTGATGCCCCGTCGCGTCATCAAGAACGACGAGCTGCATGATCGCGAGCGCTCACTGGGCTATCTCGCCGTCTGGTTCATCGAAACCTTCGTTGTCCACGGCCGCGGCGACATCGCGGGCCAGCCGATCCGGTACGGAGACGAGTACTTCGGGTTCATCGTCGACTGCTACGCGCTCGACAAGCGTGGGCGCCGCCTCTACGACTCCGCGTTCTTCTCTCGCCCGAAGGGCACGGACAAGTCCGGTGTCGCCGCGGCGATCGCCCTGCTCGAGGCGTTCGGGCCCTGCCGTTTCGAGGGCTGGGCTGAGGGCGGCGAGCAGTACACGTTCCTGGGTCAGACGTACACCTACAGCAAGGGCGAGCCGATGGGCCGCGCCGTCACCCAGCCGATCATCCGCATCCTCGCCACTGAGGAAGGCCAGACCGGCAACGTCTACGACACGATCTACTACAACCTCGCAACCGAGACCGCTCCCCTGAATGCACTCGTCAAGGCGTATGGCGTGGATGCCGGCCTCACTCGTGTGGTTCTGCCCAAGTCGTCCGGCGGCGGGTCGATCGAGCCGATGTCGTCCGGCGCCGCGTCCAAGGACGGTGGCCTCGAGACGTTCGTCGTCTTCGACGAGTCGCACCTGTACAACGTCGACCGCCTGAAGCAGATGCATGGCACGGTCACGCGAAACCTCCGCAAGCGGAAGAAGATCGCCGAGCCGTGGTACATCGAGACCACAACGATGTATCAGCCCGGTGAAGACTCGGTCGCCGAAGACACGTACCGGCTCGCCGACCTCATTCAAGAGGGCCGCACTCGTCGCAAGCGGTTGTTCTTCGACCACCGGTGGGGTGAGCTCGGAGACGCCGCGCAGGGCGCGGACGAGCCGAACGACGCCTACGAGGCACGCATCAAGGAAGCGTTCGCAGACGCCTACGGTGACGCCGCCGAGTGGAACGACGTCGAGGACATGCTCGACGCGTTCTTCGACCCCCGAAACAACGAATCGGAGCAGCGCCGCTACTTCCTGAACGCCGTCGTCGAGGCCAACAACTCGTGGCTGAAGATCGCGGAATGGAATGACATCGGCCTCGGAGCGCGCATCAAAGCCGCTCTCAAGGAGGGCGTCGCCCCATCGTGGCGGCCACCATCTGCCGGCGAGAAGATCACACTCGGGTTCGACGGGTCCCGCTCCGACGACGCGACCGCGCTCATCGCGTGCCGCGTCTCCGATGGGTACACGTGGCCGATCTTGATCGAAGAGCCGCCTGACTCCGAGAAAGCGAAGGACTGGGTCGTCGATCAGCACAAGGTCGACAAGCACGTCCGACTCACGTTCGCGAAGTTCGAGGTCGTGGGCTTCTTCGCTGACCCTCCCTACTGGCAGGACTACGTCGACGCCTGGGACAAGGACTTCGGCGACGACATGAAGGTCCGAGGCACTCGCGACAAAGGCCTGCACTTCTACACCGCAAACCACAAGACGATGGCGATGGCCGTTGAACGCGCGCACACCGCGATCGTCACCGGTCAGATCACCCACAGCAACGACCCCCAGTTCACCCGGCACGTCATGAACGCGCGCCGGTGGGAGCGGAACACAGGTGACGTCATCGGCAAGGACAAGCGCGGATCCAAGAACAAGATGGACGCCGCCGTGGCTATGGTGCTCGCGCTCGAAGCTCGAGCACGCTACCTCGCGAAAGAGCGTCCCGACAAACAGGCCTTCGAGCCATTCAACCCGCGCGGCAACGCGCGCAGACGGAGGTAGCAGATGCTCACAGAAGCACTCATCCCCGGCACGGACGACTGGTACCTCGTCGAGCTCGGCAAAGAACTCGGGGCGAACTTCCCGCGCATCGCCATGCTCGAGTCGTACCGCGACGGGACTTTTGTCGTGCCGGTCGAAGCGGATCCCGCGGTGCGGGAGGCCTACAAGAAATTCGCTCGCAAGGCGCGACTGACCATTGCCGACACGATCGTGACACAGGTGGTCGGCCGGCAGGACCTGCGCGGCTTCCGCACCGCGGCCGAGAACGACGCGAACGGCGACCGAGAAGCTGCTCGGCTGATGCGACAGAACGACCTCGACGTGCAGTTCTCTGAAGCGTTCGACAAGAAAGCGCAGCACGGCGTCTCGTTCGGCGTCGTCGCGATCGACCCGCTCACCGGAGAACCGTTCGGGAAGATCCTCGACAGTTGGTCGGTCGCGGTACGCATGAGCGAGATCCGCCCCATGCAGGTCGATGCGGCGATCATCGCTTCGTGGGATCCGTTCAACCAGCAGGACGTGCTCACTCTGCTTCGTCCTGGCTACATGCGCGTCGCGGTAAAGCCCGGCAAGCAGTCGACCATCCCGCGCGACGGCACCCAGTGGGAGCCCGGTCTCGCATGGGACTGGACGGGCGGCCCCATCCCCCTCGGTTTCACCGAGCGGGTCCCGGTGGTGCGGTGGGCGAACCCGCACGGGCTCGGCGAGTACGAGAACCACATCGACTCGATCGACCGCATCACCGAAGACATCCTGCAGCGCCTGACGATCACAGCCATGCAGGCATTCCGGCAGCGTGCCGTCACCCCCGGCGACGGGCGGGCCCTTCCCTCCCACTACCCCGACGATCACCCTGAGAGTCCGGGCGAACCGATCGACTACGACGAGATCTACAAGGGCGGCCCTGCAGCGCTCTGGTTCTTGCCCGAAGGGGCGCAGATCTGGGAGTCCTCGCCGACCGACATCAGCAGCCTCATCAACGCCGAAGACAAGGACATCGAGCATCTCGCCGCAGTCACAGGCACCCCGCTCTTCTCCGTGTCGCCGGCAGAGAACCAGTCGGCAGAAGGTGCAAAGCTCTCACGCGAAACGATCCGCACGAAAGTTCGCGACCGCAACAAACGCGACGGCCGCAGCGCAACAGAGTTCATGTCACTGCTCTTCGAGGCCAACGGTGACCAGCAGCGGGCAGACCGCACAGAGATCGTCTCGATGTGGGGCCCGATGGAGCACATCTCGATGGCCGAAGCCGCCGAGGCTGCCCGCGCTGCCCGCGACGGCGGCATGTCACTGCGCGGCATCAACGAGCACATCTATCAGATGACGCCCGACGAGATGCAGCAGGAAGAGATGTCGATCCGGGACGAACAGTTCCAGAACTCACTCATGGGGGTGACCGTCGATGCCGGTAACGGACAAAATGCTGGACCTCCACGTGCAGCGGAAACGGTCGCTGACAGAGCGACTCCTCCGGCTCCTGCTCGGTCTGTGGGGGAACTACAGCCAGTGGAGTGACGACGATCTCACGAAGGCGCGGACGGCGGCGAGCATCCCGCACGTCGAGTCCGCGCTGCGGGAGATTCAGAAGGAGACTCGGCAGTTCCAGTTCCGGGTCCTCAAGGAGCTCGGCGTAGCAACGCCGAAGTACCGCCCACCGATCGACCTGTACCCAAGGTCACGCGTCGATCTCTTGGAGGTCTACGGCCGCCCCGCTCGAGACGCCACGAAGGTGCTCGAACGGGGCGGGACCCCTGAGCAAGCCTTCGAGGCATTCGAGAAACGACTCGAAGGCATCGTCGAGGCGGACGTCATCATCGCCGACCGTGACGAACTGAAGCGCATCCAAGACCAGCTCGAAGCTGACGGACTCACGGAGTACTCGGAGTCCGAAGACGCCATCGTGCACGACGACGATGATGCCACCGAGCTCATGTCGCGCGACGAAATGGAAGAGTGGATTGAGCGGTTCGAGGACGACTACGGACTCGAGAACAAGCCGATCGTCGGTGGCGAACGAGTCATCGGCTGGCGCCGCGTCATCCGCCCTGAGCTTTCGCGTCACGGCTCCTGCGGACTCTGCGTTGTCGCTGCCACCCAGTGGTACACGCGCGGTGACCTGCAGGCGATCCACCATCTCTGCAAGTGCGCCACTCTGCCGGTGACGAAGAGCGCCGACCCGGGGCTCCGCTGGAACGCCGAGGACCTCCGCCGGAACCTCGACGAGATCTACGGCGCCGGCGGCGGCACGGCAGGCAAGAAGCTGAAGCGCATCCGCGTCGCCGTCCGCGAACACGGGGAACTCGGGCCAATGCTCGCCTACTCAGCGAAGCGCGGTTGGACGCCTATCGAAGGCTTCGAGCCCTATACGCCGCCCAACGCTTCCGTGCAGAAGGAACGTCTCTCGAACCGACGCTCCGAGCTCGAAGCCACCCTCGCGAACCTACGCGCCCGCTCCGACGGCGACGGCAGCCGCGAAGGAATCGACCACGCGATCTGGGAAGTCGAGCAATCACTCAAGGAACTCGACGCCCGACTCGCGGCATAACCACCGCGCCATGCGGCGGCCACCACAACACCTACGACATGTAAGGGACCTCACGAATGTTCACCACACCCCGACTCGGATTTCGACTCCGGTTCAACGGCGACGATGAGAATGGCGGCAAGCCCGCGGCGAAGACCGAGGACGATCTCGGCTTCCCGGCCGACACGAAGCCGGAAGACATGACGCCGGAGCAGCAGCTCGCGTTCTACAAGAACGACGCAGAGAAGTGGAAGGGCCTCTCGCGCAAGCACGAGAAGCGTGCCCGTCCCGAGAACTTCGACGAGATCGCCGCAGACGCGCAGAAGTGGCGTGAGAAGGAGCACGAGGACCTCCCGCCCGATCAGAAGGCCGTCAGCGACGCTCGCTCCGCCGGTCGCCGCGAGGGCGCGACCGCGTTCCTCCATGACGCCGTTCGCGCCGAGCTCAAGGCCCGGCGCCCCCACATGACCAACGACGAACTCGACGAGTTCCTCGAAGACGTCGCGCTCGACAAGTTCCTCGGCCAGGACGAGCGCCTCGACACCGAACGGGTGGAGCGGCTGGCTGGCAAGCTCGCCGACGCCCCGAAGCAGGGCGGCGACACGCCTCCTGCACCAGATCCCGCACCGGGCGGCGCTGCACTCGGCGACGTACTCCGTCGCACGACCGCGCCCCCGAAGGACCACGCGGGTTCTGTCGCCGAATACCGAAACCGTGAGCGCGAACGCTACACGGCACAGAACAGCAAGTAGACCCAGGAGGCTACGATGACCGATTTCGCGATCGACACGTCCCGCACCGAGCCGCGGATTGATACCCGCTGGCGCGCATCGAAGTTCGGCCAGGACCACGCCCAGCCGGGCACCCTGGACCTCTCGAAGTTCGTCGAGGGCACGCACTACAACATCGGTGGCCGCACCGACAACGTGATCCCCTCGGGCGTCGCGCTGACGAAGAACGCCACCTCGGGGCTCTACGAGCCCTGGACGCCCGGAGCCAGCGCGGAGGACCACCCCAACCTCGCCGGCTTCATCAACGACGACGCAGGCATCGACCTGTTCCGTCGCGCCGGCGTCGCAAAGTCCACCAAGGCCGCGTTCGCGCTGCTCATCGTCGGAGGCATCGACGCCACCCGCCTCCCGGTCAGCGCCCAGCGCGAACCGGTGCAGGTGGCGCCGACGACCGGCCTGTTCACCTTCATCTAAGGAGATTCCGCATGGCATTCACCAAGTCCCACCGGACCGCCGCGCAGCTCACGGGTATCGCCCAGGGCACCATCGACGGCGTCTTCGGCGCATCCATCGTTTCCACGTTCCTGCCTCAGCGCGAGAACCAGGGCCTGACGTTCGACTTCAACGTCGGCAGCACGTCGCTGCCCGAGGCCGCGCGCTTCCGCTCGTACAACACCGAGTCGGACGTCGCAAGCTTCGAAGGAAGCGAAGCCCGCCAGGGCAAGCTCCCCGCGATCTCGCGTCGCCTGCACGTCGATGAGTTCGCGCAGATCTCACAGATCGGCGGAGACCTCGGCCCCGTATTCGAGAACTACGCACGACTCATCGCCGCACAGATCGCAACCCGCTTCGTGTGGGCAGGCGCCGAGGCGATCGAGTCCGGGAAGCTCACGATCGACGAGCGCAAGCTCAAGTTCGTGATCGACTACGGGCGCAAGGCGAGCCTGACCGCGACGGCACCGACCCTGTGGTCGGATCCCGCTGCTGACGTGATCGGCGACCTCGAGGCGCTGCGGGCGGCCTACGGCAGCAGCCCTGGCTCCATCCTGGTGCCAGAGCTCGTCCTGCAGCACCTCAGCCGCAACGAGGGCATCATCGAGCTCGCCACCCGCGGACTCGGCACCCCCTCACGCATCTCGCTCGACGATGTGCTCGGCACACTGCGCAGCTTCGGCTTCGATGGCGTGTTCACGAACAAGGAGCGCTTCGTCGACCACACCGGCACCGAGCGCAACCTGTTCAGCTCCGACAAGGTGCTGTTCCTCCCCGCCGCTCAGCAGACCGCGCTCAGCCAGGCGGCCGGCGTCGGACCCCTGGGCACGACGGATTTCGGTGTCACTGCCGAATCGCTCTTGACCGAGAACGGTCTGGGCGGCCAGCCCGGCGCATTCGCCGGCGCGCTCGAATCCGATGACCCCGTCGGATTCGACGTCGTCGTCGGAGCGATCGGCCTGCCGATCGTGCAGAGCGCGAACTCGACCGCGTCGCTGAAGGCACTCTAACCAGACCAACACGAGGGGGCGACCAGCCGGTCGCCCCCTCTCGGATCCCAGGAGGAAACGATGAAGGTCTGCCAGACCGTCAACCTGCTCGACGACCAGTTCCAGCTCGTCACGCTGCTCCCCGGCGACGACGTTCCCACGTGGGCGCAGAAGCGGGTCACTAATCCCGCGGTCGTCGCTGACGCATCAGCCGAGAATCCCTCAAATGCCGCTCCGGCAAGCGCGCCCGTGGAACCCGTTGCCGCTCCGGGAACGCCAGAAGCAGTTACCGAGGACAAGTATTCGAAGCTCAAGAACCCCGAGCTCGCGGCAATGCTCAAGGAGCGCGGTCTCGACGCGACGGGCAACAAGGCCGCGATGACCGAACGCCTGAAGGAAGCCGACAAGGCAGCCGAACAGCCGCCCGCGGAGGACGTCGACATCTGGTCGATGAACGTCGACGAGCTCAAGGCGTTCGCCGCGGAGAACAGCATCGACGTCGGAGAAGCTGCCACCTCCGAAGAACTCGCCGCCGTCATCGAGCTCGCCCGCAAGCAGTAGGAGAACTCATGGCTGTCACACTCCCCGAAGTCACGTACGAGTGGGTCTGCGACGCCTTCGAAGGCGAGCCTGACGAACTCGGCCGCGAGTCATACGTCAAGTCGAAGATTCGCCACACCGTGGGGAAGCTCAAGACCCGGTTCGGAAAGCGGATCGAATCGAGACTGGCGGCAGGCCAGCTCGAGGAAGACCTGTTCAAGGACACCGTCGCCGAGGCGGTGCTCCGCATCATTCGTAACCCCGAGGGGTACACGACCGAACAACAGGGCAACTACTCGTATGGGCTGCGTGCTGTGGTCGCGTCTGGCTATCTCATGTTCACGGCCGAGAACATGCTCGACATGCTCGGAGAGCCGTCGCCGGTCATCGGCACGTTCTCCATCGGAGATCACCGGGGGGGCTGATGTCGATTCGAGGCAGAGGGCCCCACACGGTCATCGTCCAATCCCGCAAGATCGAGCGGTTCCGCGGCGCCGTCGATTACGTCCCAGATGGGCCACCGGTGAAGATCGAGCGCTGCAGCGTCCAATCCGTGAGGGAGTGGGCAACTGCAGAAGAGGTCATGACCTATGGCCTCAGTCTCATCTCGATGAGGCGTGTGTTCACCCGCACCTGGCCCGCCGATGCGAACGGCCTCGTCTATTTCAATGGCGGCATCTTCGAGACAGTCGGAGATCCGCAGCACATGGACGGCTCCCGCCGCACCGCTCACTGGGTGACGACGATCAAGTGGCTCGGAGACGGGCCTCCCCCACACGTCCCCAACGTCGACGAAGAGCAGGAGGGTGAGTAATGGCGAGCGTTGAATCACACGTCCGGCTCACCGCGGCGATCATCGCCGGCGGCGACCCCGCAATGGACCGCGCGGCCGCGAAGCTGCAGACGAATCTCGTAGCTGAAGCTGCGAGACACAATCTCACGAGCGCGTTCATGAACAGCTTCGAAACTGCCACAGTGCCTGGTGAGTCCGGCCCTGGCCAGCAGGTCAGCGACCGCGTCGTGTACACGACCGATCCTGGTGCGATGGCGATTAACTACGGCCGCAAGTACACGGACAAGGACACCGGCGAAGTCACCCGCGTCCCCGGCAAGCACGTCTTCGAGCGTGCGATCGGGAGGACGTCAGGATGAGCCTGAAACGCGTGCTTCCAGACCTCGACACGTTCTTCGACTCTCTGATGACGGCGGCCGCGCCCGACACGGTCACGGCGATCCAAGATCAGCACGCCGACAGTTACGACGAGGTCCCGTTTGTTTCTTGGACGGCGATCAATCAGGGGCAGTACGACTTTGGGCTCTGGAACGTGACTTTGGTGCTGAACCTGCTTGCGGCACCGCGCGAAATCTTCGCGTACTCAGCGGAGCTCTACGCGGCAATCCAGTCCTGGAACACTCCCGGAGAAGGCGTGATCCTCGACCTCGCAGCGATCAACACAGTCGAAGACGCCGGGGTGTTCGACAAAGTCAACGAGATACGACTGCCCGGCAAGCACCTGTCACAAGCCGTCGCCACGTTCCGCATCACGGTCCAAGACCTGAGCTGAACGCTCCCGCACCCAACCTCAAGCCCGCCCCACCAGGTGGGCTTTTCGCATTTCTGAAGGAGAAATCATGGGCGTCAACGCCACCGCGATGATCGTTCCCGGCAACGGCACGATCTTTCACGCACCCAAGGCTGTCGAGTTCCCCACGAACCCGCTGACCGCATTCACTCTCACCGGCACCCCGCCAGAGGGGTGGACGAACCTCGGCCACACCAGCCGCGAAAACACCCTCGGATTCAGCCGCGAAGGTGGCGAGGCGTCGTCGATTGGCACCTGGCTCGCGGACTCCACGAAGACGATCTACTCGTCTGTCGCCTGGGGGATGTCGATTCCCGCGCTGCAGTTCGACAGTGACGTGCTCGACATGGCTTTCAACGGCGACTTCGATCCGGTGACGGGCGGCTACATCGTTCCTGGCCAGACGGCCGCGATCGAGACTCAGCTCTACGTTCTGATGCAGGACAACACCGGCAAGCTCGGCTTCTGGATTCCGAACTCCGAGGTCACCCTCGGTGAACCGCCCACGGTCAACCGTGAGCAGTACCTCGAGCTCCCCCTCACCGCATCGATCAACGCGGCTGACAACGACGTGATCCCGGCCGTCGAGGGCCGTCCCGGAATCATGGAGCTCTTCAAGACCGGCCTGGTTGCGCCGTAACCGGCCCCTTCACGACCCCCGGCGCGCTTTGCGGACCCGCGCCGGGGGTTTCCCCTTTCCACGGTCCGCACACACCCACGACGAAAGGTCCGCACATGGCCACCAAGAAGACAACCCCACAGGCAGAGAACGTCGCCGAAGACGTCGCCGCTCCCACCGCAGAAGAGATCCTCGAGGCCGAAGCCGAGACCAACGATCTCCTCGCAGACCTGCCGAAGCTTCGCCAGCCGCACGAACTGCGTCTCGCAGCGCGGAACAAGATCAAGACGATCCGGATGGATCACGGCCGCAACCTCGCCAAGATTGTCGGCGATGTGAAGGACGGGGCGAAGATCTCCGACCTCCCCGAGGCCACCGCCGTCGAGTACATGAAGCACATGATGCGCGTGCAGGAGGCCGTCGACGAGTTCGCTGAGTCCATCGCGATCGACGTTCCCGGCTACATCGAGTGGTCGAACAAGAACGCCGACGACTATGCACCGTTCATCGCTCTCCTGATGCGCTACGCGGACGCAGCGGGGGAATCGAACGGCTCTGCGAGCTGATTGACGAATACGACCATCACCCGGAGTATCCCGGGTCGCTAAGTGCTGATCTCGACCAGTTCCACCACGGCCTCAAACTCGCCGATGTGTGGGCTGGTCGGGTCAGTGCGCAGCACGTAATCGTCCTCGCAGGGCACCTCCAACTCAATCCGATGTCTCGCTGCCGAATGATCTCGCTCGGCGGCGACGCCCGCTGGATCGGGTGGGACTCCAATTCCGAGCTCGCGGCTTCACAGCACGACCTCATTCACCAACTCGCTGCCGGTGACAAGTTCACGGAGTCCGACCGTTACCCGCGTCCCGGCCACGCCCCGAAGCACGCCGATGAGGCGGGCGAACTCTTCGCGCCAACTCTCGCGGACTTCAACGTGCCTGCCTTCATGCAGGTCATCAACTCGTAGGAGGAACAATGGCCGCTCCCTCCCTGGGAAAACGAGCCGGAACGATGCACGTTCGGGTCCTCCCGAACACGAAGCACTTCCCGCGCGAACTCAAGCAGCAGTTGCAGCGCATCGAGAAGTCGATGCCTCCGCTGACTGTCGAGATCACCAAGGCCAAAGTTCATACGCAGAAGATCAAGCGGTCGATCCAGGCTCAGCTCGCTTCGGTACGAGATCTCGAGGTGAAGGTCGATACCAAGGTCGACGCGGTCAACGCTTCCAGGTCGATCGAGAAGCTCACCAAGGACAAGCGGATCGAGCTCCTTCCGGAACTTGACAAGGCCATGCTTGGCCGAGTCGGGAAGCAGGTCGATCAGGCAATCTCTGGCATCGAAGCGAAGATCACACCCTTCGTCGATGACGATGGGGTCCGGGCAAAGGTCTACGAACTCACCAACGAATTGAAGAAGCTCGAGAAGGACCTGCACATTTCGGTCCTGTCCGAAGAGCAGCGCGCGGTGATCCGTCATCGCATTCACCAGATCGGTGAAGAGCTCGACGACATGGCGAAGGACCGTACGGTCCACCTCGACATCAACCCGTTCACTGCGTGGGCGTCCGCTCGGCTTGCATGGCTGAGCCGCCCACGAGTCGTCGAGATCATTCCTCGCGTGTCGAAGGCCGCATTGACGAAGGCGGTGACCGCTCTCGCCGCGCTCTCCGGCGCTCGGCTCTCATACGACTACTTCAAGCGGTTCTCGGACTGGATGAGCGAGATCGACAAGAAGCTGCCCGGTCTCACGTTCGGTGTCACGGGTATCACGACCGCATTCTCGGGCCTGATGGGCGTACTTTCGGGCATCGTCGGCATCGGCGACGGCCTGGCAGCGACACTTCCATCGCTCCTCCTGCTCCCCGGGCTGCTCGCAGGTGCGGTGATGTCGGGCGTCGCATTGTTCGTCGCGCTGAGGGACGCGAAGGACGAGCTCGCAGAGCTGGGTGACTCCTACCGGAACCTCGGCGACATCATCACCACGAATTTCTGGGATGAAGCCCGACAGCCAATCATCGAGTTCTCGAACTCGATCATGCCGCAGCTCGAGAGGTCGTTCGAGAAGACCTCATCCGCGATTGGTCGCTTCACCGCGAACCTCGCCCGGTCATTCCAGCAGGAGTTCGACAATGGGCGCCTCGAGGCCATGTTCGACGGCCTCGCCGCTTCGTGGGACGTTCTCGCGACCGGGACCGATGCATTCGCCGGAGCAATCACGAATCTCGGCCTGGTGGCCGCACGCTACATGCCGCGCCTCGCGTCCTGGTTCGTGCGCCTCGCGGACACGTTTGATAACTGGCTCTCTGACGTCGCGACCGACGGCCGTCTCGATGAGTGGATCGAGGAGTCGATCGACGCGTTCTACGCATTGTGGGACGTTGCTGCGGCGACGACTGGCATCTTCCAAGGCCTGTGGAAGGCCGCCGAAGCTGCAGGCTCAGGGGGCCTTCGAGGCTTCGCCGACATGCTTCTCGACTGGGAGAAGGCAATCAACGGCGCCAAGTGGCAGGACACCCTCGTCGCGATGTTCCGTGGCGCTGGCGTCGCAATGGACGGCTTCGGAGAGGGTCTCGAGCGCGTCGGCGACTTGCTGTACACACAACGAGATGCCATCGAGTACTTCATGGGCACCGCGGGACAGGCGCTCGGCGATTTTCTCGGCGACATCGCTGATGCGCTCTCGCGGCCTGCCGTCGCTGACGGCCTCACGGGGTTCATCGATGGGGTAAAGAGCGGGCTCGACGCGCTCGAACCAGCACTCGGACCGATGGCAGATGCCTTCGGTGATCTGGCGGACTTCGCAGGTGATCTCGCGGAGGCTGTTGGCCCGGTGCTGCAGACCGCGCTCGAAACCGCGTCAGGAATTGTGAGCAACCTCCTCGACAGCTTCAAGGACCACGACGTCGTCAAGCGCCTTGCTGACGCATTCGACGAATTCCTCAAATCTGATGCCGGACCCGTTCTGGAAGACCTCGCCAGCGCCATCGGGGAGGACCTGGTACCAGCACTCGTCGAGCTAACTGAGAGCGGACTTCCCGCGCTCGGAACGCTCATCGAACTTCTCGGCCCGCTCGCCAGCGGAATGGTGGAAGAAGCGTCCGACAGTATCAGTGGTCTGGCTGGCGCGTTCGAGAAGTTGAGCGACATCATGAGCTTGTTCGGTGACGATCCGAATGAGGGAACTGGCTCTGCCGACTGGATTAATGAGGCCAATGACGCGGTCCAGGAACTACTCTCCGCCCTCAATCCCCTAGCGGGAGTACTGTCTGATTTCGGGTTCTCTCTCAACGACTTCACTGATTCGCTTGGAGAGTATTTCAGCGGGGCAGTGGAGGCGCTTGACGAGTTCCTTATCGGGCTCGCTGTGGGCATTGCCGAGGCGCTCCTGTGGCTCAATTCGCTCCCGGGAGAGATCACCTCGATCTTCACCGATACGGGCGTATGGCTACTCAATCAGGGCTCCGAGATCATCGGCGGCCTTCAACTTGGAGCGACGAGCGCGTGGGTGTCAACCGTACTCTGGCTCTCGCGCATTCCGAACCAAGTAATTTCGTTCTTCACTAACGCAGGCTCATGGCTTGTATCGAGAGGCAGCGAGATCATCAGCGGGCTGCAGTCTGGTGCCACTTCTGCCTGGGTCTCAGTCGTTATCTGGTTCGCCGGTTTGCCGAGTCGGGTGACGTCCTTCTTCGACGGGGTGGGCAGTTGGCTCTACAGTTCCGGCGTCGCACTGCTCGAGGGTTTCGGCAACGGGGTCCAAGCGGCAATCGCATCAGTAGCGCTCAAAGTGTCGGCCGCCGTGGCGAACCTTCGCGGCCTGTTCCCGAACAGCCCCGCAAAATGGGGTCCGTTCTCGGGGCGCGGATGGGTGTCGTACTCGGGTAAGGCCGTTGGCCAGACCTTCGGTGACTCCATCGCGTCTGCACTGAACGGTTCCAAGTCGAAGGTCGCTCGGTCTCTCACCGGGATCCGGGGAGAGTTCTCGTCGCTCTCAGGTGACGTCTCCGGAATGAACTTCGATGTCGCCGGGCAGTACGCGGTCGACCGTGCGCACGCAGCGCGTCTGAGCAGCACGGTCACGCCTATCTCGAGCGGCACCACCGCCGGCGCGACGAACGTGACGGCGAACTTCATTCAGCCCGAGCAGCGTGAGCAGTTCCGAGAGTTCTCTTCGGTGATGCAGCGCGAGCTCAGAAAAGTGTAGGAGGGCCGCACATGTGGTCATTGCAGCATGAGGACACAGTCTTCTCGTTTGACCACGTGGCGGTCACTTCCGTCGAGATCGGGGGGAAGGTGTATCGCGTCGACGATACGCCCAACCCTCGATCCGACGGCGTCGCGTTCGGCCAAGACTTCGCGGATCCCGGCGACATTCAGTTCCAGTTGTTGCTCACGTTCCAGACCGTCAAGAATCTGGGTCTGCAGCGGGCGATGTTGAAAGAGGCAGCCGAGGGCTTCCTGCTGGCATGGGATGCCCTTGAGCTCCGAAAAGTCACGGGTGCGGTGGGTGAACTCACCATCCCATCAGTCGGGCTCTTCGAGGGGCGACCTCGACGGGCCGAGTGGGACTGGTCCACGTTCGGCCTCGGCTACCTCATCGGCACAGCCACCTTCATCCGTTCGTCACCCGTCACCTACGTCGTTGAACCGGATGGCTCTACTTGGCATGAGGCTGGGGTGGGCATCGTGCCGCCGGCCGTGCGTTCAGGGTGGACGTTCCCGCTCGTCTTTCCGGTCCAGAATCTTGAACCAGCCGTGCGAGCCACGTGGTTCGACGTCGGCGGCGATACCGACGCTTCGTGCATCGTCTCACTACAAGGTCCCATTCAGGCGCGCGCAGAACTTGAGATCACGGACGGCTTCAAACTCATCACGAATCGGTCGCTCGCATACGACGAGATCGCTGTCGCAGACGCGCGTCCTGGACGGATGACTCTCATGGTCAACGGTGAACCGAACAATTTCCTCGCTCCGACGAGCTCGCTGTTGTCGGAGTTATCTCTCACCCCCGGACCGCACCAGGTGAGTCTTCGGGGGATCTCACCTCAGGGGACCGCTCGCGCACAGGTGCGGTGGCGAAACACGAAAGCAGGTATCTGATGGCCAGTACTAGTGGATGGGCAATTGATGGCCCCGTCAAGACACCGGTCGAGGACGCGCGTCGGCTGACCTATGGCCTGTCGGGCGATGCTCACGGGGTGGCCAGTCTGTCGGATCTGATTACGCGCCCCACGAATCCCACCGGCGGTGCCGTGCAGGTCTCCCCCGGTTCGTGCTTGATCAAATCGCGATACTCCGATGGGCAGACCTATCTCGCCTCACTGAACGAGGCTACGACGCTCGCGGTAACTCCCACCCCATCAGGATCGGGGCGAACCGATCTCGTCGTGTTCGAGGTCCTAGACCCGTGGGCACAGAACTCTCCGGTTCCCGAACCCTTGGACCCGGAAACGTTCGAGTTCTTCAAATTGCACGTCATCGAGGGCGTGCCGGCAGGCATCAACGTAAAGCACTTGCATCAGGTCCCCGGCTACGCCAACCGCACAGGCCTGGTGCTGTCGCGTCTTACAATCCCCGCGAATCGTGGTGACGTGCAGTCCTCAATGATCTCTAGAATCGCTGGCCCCCACACTCCGAAGGAGCTCACTCGCGTTCTGTACTACTCGCTTTCCGGGAGCGAGGTTGAACTGATCACGAGCACTTCGGAGGGTGGGCAGACTTGGCCGACTCAGGCTGAGGATGCCGGTGAACTAGGTCTGGACATTCCTGAGTGGGCGACGCACGCTGAAACACAGGCAGCTTTCTACGGAGTCATTTACCCGGGTGGGAACGCACGCGGCATGTTGTGGCTGCAGTTAGCCCAGACAGTAAATCCGAACAACGTGAAATCTCAGACGACGAGTTGGGACAGTGACGGGGAGTCCAATGCGCACCGAGTGACGCTCGGGCTCGCTGACACCATTGCCATCCCGCAGGAGCTTCGAGGGACCCGTCAGAAGATTTTTCCCCGGGCGCGACGAACGGCTGGCACCAATACAACGACTGCGCGACTGAATGCTACGTCGAGCATCGCGATCACGGTGACATTCCAGGAGCGAGGCTAATGCGATTCGCGCTGCAGCGCTACGGAACATGGCGATGGCTTAACTATGAGGCGCCTCTCGTGACTCAAGATGGTCCCGAGTGGGCGCTCGGCGCGTACGGGATCATGGCGGCCACGGTTCCTGCTCCCGCATCACACCGCATTTTGGCCGACGACGGACGGCCCATGTTCGAAGAGTGGAGCACGTTCGTGCACGCCGAGATCGACGATCCGGGCCGCGTGCGCCGCATCTGGACTGGGATCGTTGCGGAGGCGACTCTCAGCGCTGCAGGGTGGGATCTGACGATCATCGAGGCGATCGGCTATCTCAAGGGCACACCGTTCGAGGGCCTTATCCGAGGGGTGCGGGACGATCCCGCCGTGCTCGCAAGGCAACTCCTGAACGACATCCAGTCTTGGGAGAATGCCTGGTTTGGGTGCACGGTTGAAGGGTCGACGCCGGTTCGACTCGGCTCCGATCTTGACGACCGCATCGCGGCGGCTCGAGCCAGTATGGATGCGCGTCGCCGGACTCTCGATACATTCTCGAAGTCGAAATCGAAGGCAACGAGCGGTCTCCAGAACCTCGATTCGACGCTGGCGGACGACGTCGCACAGGCTCGTGCACTCGTCACCCATGCACAGTCCCTCGTAACGTCGCTCATCAGCACCAACGCGCCATCAGAGCAGGTAGAGCAGGCGCGGCAGACGCTCGCGCAACGCAAGGCCGAGCACCAGCAGGCGCTTGCCGGTTACAACGCAGAAATCGCAGCAGGCCGCGCCGCACTTGCGAACGCCCGAAAGACGAAGGACGAAGCGCAGAAAGCCTACGACGCCGCCAAGAAGGCGTACGACGCGTTGAAAGAACAGCAGCAAGACGGGGCCGGCGCTTACACGATCGACGGCGACGACCTCCCGGACGCCTACACCGCTCTGCAGGATCTTTGCCGAACGGCGGGCGTCGAGTGGTCGACCGTCACCCGCTACTCGCAGGGCGCTCCCGATCTCGCGATCAAGGTGCACTATCCGCGAGCTGGCGGGCGCCGAAACGATCTTGTATTCGACACAGCCGTAAACATCGTCGACGCGCTCGAGCTGGATCGGCTCGATTACTACAACGCCGCAGCCGGTATCGGCGCCGGCGAAGGGTCCAAGGCGATCCGGGAGTCAATGAGTGTGCGCGCGAGCCGGATGCGTCGCACGGCAAAAGTTGATGATCGGTCAGCGAAAACGTCGGCGCAGATGCGCGCTCTCATGCGGAGAGTGCTCGCCGAAAGCACCGGCGGGCTATTCCCGACAGAGATCAACGTCCGAGATCACCCGAACTGTCGTATCGGCTCGTGGAACGTCGGAGACATGATCCAAATCTCAGGTGTCACAACGATCGGCACCAGATGGTCGGGGCTTGCCCGCATCGAATCGTGGTCGTGGCCATCACAGAACCGGGCGCGCATACGGCTTGCGCCCGCCTAGCAGTAGAGAGGGTCATCATGACGAGCAAGGATGAGCGCAAGCTCGCGCGGACAATCGTCGATCTCGAGCGTCGGCTCAACGCCTCACGAGCTAAGCAGCTTCCATTCACATCAGTTGCACTCGATGACGGCACAGAACAGGGTATTGCCGATGGTGTGGCTGCGGGGCGCGACGCCTACCACATCGCCGCGGAACATGACGGGACGCTCACTGACATCGGAGACATCTCGGATGCGTCGGCAGTTGAGTCGACATTCCTCCCCGAACGTCTCGCTATCGTCGATGGCAGCGCCGATGCGGCGTTCGACCTCAGCCTGATCGCGGCGGGGCGCGTTGGCGAAGCGCTCACCGCGGCGAACGAAGCTGCAGCGGCGGCAGCCGGCGTCTCCGAACTTGCGGAGGGAGCAAGGACAGCGGCAAATGCCGCACAAACAGTCGCGGAAGCCGCGAGCACGTCAGCGGCGCAGGCCAAAGCCGAAGCGGAACAAGCGTCCGCGGACGCAACATCGAAGGCCGCAGCAGCCGAGGCAGCGGCGAAGGAATATGCGACAGCGCAGGCGGCCGCTGCCGAGAGCGCGGCGAAGGCCGCAGCGTCGGACGATGCGACCGCGAAGGCGCAAGCCGCCGAGGATGCGGCGAAGCTCGCCGCCGCTGCTGATGCGAAGGCGAAGGCCGATGCGGCGCAGGCCGCCGCGGAAGCGAAGGCGGCATCGGCTCAGAGCACGGCGGTCGGCGCCGCCTCAGCAGCAGCCGACGCGACTGCTCGGGCGAACGCGGTGCGCGAGCTCGCACTGCAGAACACCCGGTACCGGCAGGTCGACGGCGGGAACATCGAGCCGGCCGAGCCTGAGGGCGGGTTCCGAATCAATGCGCAGCGCGTGAAAGTCAACGCGAGCGGGCAGCCGTACCAGATCGACCGGTGGTCGGGCACGGGATGGGTGCGCGATCAGGTGCTCGCCGACCAGATTCTCGTGCCTGACGAGAACGGAACGGTCGCGATCGGGAATGCTCGGATTGTTGCGCCGACGGTCATCGGTGGCGAGTTTTTCGGTAACCGGTTCGAGGGCAGCGAGCTCACGCTCTCATCTGTCACATCTATGTCGCAGGTTCTGTACGACAACTGCGAGGTTGTCGGGACGTGGGAGCGATACGACGGGAGCGCTGTTCTCACGAGAACGGCCGCGCAGAAAAAGGCCGGCTCATATTCGATGCTTGGTTACCCGAGCGTTGGCAGTACTGGTGCGAAGTATGGCACGCGCCGGTTCACTCAAGTTGCCTTCCCCCGAGGCGGGCGAATGACGGTTTGGGTATACGTGACGGTTGCAGCGTCGGTCGCGGCTGGGGTTGAGTATTCAGAAACTCGCGTTTCGGTACCCGCGAACACGTGGACCGAACTTGTGTACAGCATTCCCGCTGGCACGGTTGCCGACAAAGCCTATGTGCACTCGTTCGCTAGCGGAAACCTGTACATCGACGAACTACGCATCGTCGCATATGACGCACTGAGCGGTGTAGCAGCGATCACGCGCGAAATTGACGGATCAGCATCGGTAAAAAGCGTCGGCGCGAATGGTGACGCGGTACGGCTCACCGATGGGAGGCTTGAGCTTGAAACCGCGTTCGGGCAAGCCTCACTGAGAACCGAGAGGATTTCATCGAGCCCGAGGACACGACTCAGTTTCGTCTCCCCCGTTGCGGGCGAACAGTCTCCTATGGCTTACATGGCGGCTAGCGAGAGCTCTGTCTCGTTTCTCGCGATCTCGTCGCCGACGTCACCCGGAACGGGCAGGCAGACTGGCCTAAGCCTGACGCTCGACAAAGCAACGATGTACGGCGACACGGAGTTTCTGGGCTCTGTGAAGTTCCAGGGCGATACCGACTGGGCGTCGCTTCCGATCTCGGGCGGAACGGGAACGATGGAGTGGCGCATCTACCTGGGAGAAGTGAAGTTCCGGTTCTCGCTCGGGCTCACGAACTCTCTGGCAGTCGGGGCAGTGATTCAGGGAATCAGCACACTCCCGGCCGCAGCGGTCCCGGCCGTACCTACACCCTTCCTGGTGAACGTGAATAGCACGTACGGAGGGTCAGGCATCGCGCATTCGGGTGGGCGAATTGATATTCGAAACACGGGCACCGTTACAGCTGCGTCTGTTGCTGGCAGTGGGTCGTGGTTCCGATGAAAAAGAACTTGGGGGCGAGATGACGTATCTAACTCAGGCAGCCATTGCGGCGGATCAGCAGCTCCTTCTTCGGGTGACGGCGTGTGCCGCTGCGAAGGGTGCGAGCGATCCAGCGTTCTGGGCGCAGTCTCATGTGTGGCAGCTGTCTGCTCAACCTGGCTGGGATGCGGCGTACGCGTATGCGATCGCGCATGGCGTCGAAAGGCCGGGCGCTGATGAGTCTGTGATCGGTGATGGCATGATCCTGGCAGCCGTTCAGTTGTTGCGTCCACCACCCGACACTACTGATTCGCCCATGAGCCCCGCTGAGTAGCGGGGCTTTTCTATTCCCACGGAAGGGGAACCAATGGCGCAATCACTCGAGCAGTACATCGCCTCGGTGCGCTCCCGCTTCATCGACGTCGACGGCTGGTTCGGTGCGCAGTGCTGGGACCAATGGTCTCACTACGCGACGAACTTCATCGGCGTACCAGCGCTCACCACGTGGGCCGATGCCGGCGGCAGCAACCCGCACTCCGGGTACGCCTGCAACGTGCACCACAACGCGCACGCCGCCGGCCTTGGCCGGTGGTTCGAGATCCTGCCCGCGTCGGCGACTCCTCGCGCGGGCGATGTCGCGTTCTGGGAGTACGGCTCCGCCTGGTACCCGTGGTCGCACGTCGCGACCGTGCTCAACGTCGTGAACGGCGGGCGGATGCTGCGGTGCCTGACTCAGAACCCGGGGGCCGTGCAGATCGCGGACCTCATCACGAACGGAATCATCGGCTACCTGCGGCCGCGGATTCTCAGCGTCGGCGCCGTCGACGCGAGCAAGACCCCCACCCTCACCAACTCCCAGAAGGAGGACTCCATGTCCGCGAACATCGGCGCCTACATCGTCACCGACTTCACCAAGCCGCTCCCCGCCGCAGAGAAGCGACTCTGCGTGATCTTCAACTCCGACTCAGGCTTCTACACGATGTTCTCCGGCGTCAAGCAGGAATACATCAACGAGCAGTCCCGCCTCTACGGAGTGACCCGGAACTTCGGGAAGATCGGGAAAGCGCAGTGGGAGACGTACGACAAGCCCGCACTCGATCGAATCCAGCGGCGCGGATGATGGACGCGATCGCGCCGATGCTGGTCGCGATCGCAGCCTCCGGCGTCATCTTCACACCGGTCATCCTCGTCGGCCTCGCGCTCGAACAAGACCGGAAGGAACGTCGCGGCCATGGACGTTCGCCGAACGACCGGGCCGACACGGCTTCGCCCGATCCCGGTCGGTGGCCCAACACGTAGGAGACCTGTATGGAAATAGCAGGCATGGTCGGGGGCTGGGGATTGGCGATCGTCCTGGCCCTCATCGCTCTCCTGCCCCGCAAGGGAACGATCGAGAACACCCGCCTGGACCAACTGCAAGAAGACCTCGCGGCGGAACGCGCGGAACGCAAAGAACTATCCACTCGGCTCGACGTCGTCGATAAGAAGCTGGATCGATACCGGACGCGCGACATCGCCTGGATGCGCCATTACGCGATGATCCAGCACGGCGTTGAGACCGGAACAATCCCACCCTGGCCGGACCTGCCTGAAGCGTTGAGGAGCGACCATTGAGTAACCCAGACGAACTTCTGAAAGCTGCGCAGCGGGAACGTCAACGCGTGATCATCGCATTCACACTGGTCCTTGCATCGATCGTTGTCGCGATGGGTGCGGGCTGGATCACCGCGTGGAACGGGCGCGAGGCCTGGCATGAGCAGTCGATCTCGTGGCAGGACCGCTACGTGGAACTGTATGACGAGTTTACGAAGGAGACCGGTGAGGAACCTGCAGCGCCGGACCCAGCCGAGGTGGCGAGTGAGTCGCCGGATCCGGCCGCCGACGCGACGGGTGCCGCCGGCCCTCCGGGACCTGTTGGGCCATCCGGTCCGGCGGGCGCGAACGGCAAGGACGCATCGAGCTCGCAGATTGCTTCTGCGGTGTCCGCGTTCTGCCTCCCAATCGTTTGCGTGGGGCCCGTGGGAGAGGACGGTGCGACGGGTGACCCCGGTGCACCCGGCCTGAACGGAGCACCAGGCGAAGACTCCACCACTCCGGGGCCTCAGGGCGCGCCGGGTCCGCAAGGTGCCCCCGGTCCTGCAGGCGAACCCGGAGCGACCGGACCACAAGGCCCAGCCGGGTCCGCCGGCAAAGACGGCCGCGGCATACAAACCCTCACCTGCGACGACGCCGGCACCTGGCAAGTCACATTTACCGACGGCACCACCGCATCCGCTGGTGCCTGCCGAACCATCATTCCCCCAGAGGAGCAAACATGAACACCCAGACCAAGACCGACCGGAAGAACCAGGACCGGCGCACCATCATGGCTGCGCTCGTCGCTGTGCTCGTCGCTCGCCTCGTCGCGACGATTCCCATGCTCGCCGCAGCTCTCGCATGGGTCGATGGTGTCATCTCAGATGCCGGCATCATCTCGGTTCCCGCGCTCGCCCTGCTGCAGGCCGTCGTGATCGCCGCGGTGATCCTCATCTACCAGCGCGTTGCCCAATGGCTAGGCGATCGCTGGCCGAGCGTCGAGAAGCTGATGCTCGGTTCAGACGCGCGCCCCCACTACACACCCCGCTACGCGAACTCCTGAGCTTACTCATGCCCCCATCTGACCTCCGGGTCGGGTGGGGGCTTTTCGTCGTACCCGTTCCCAGTCCGGCGATCCTGGCGGGTACCCGTTCGCGTCGACCGTGTCAGGTCCGCGTTGCCTGGTTTTCGCGATCTCGGCGCGTGCTGGCAGGTCCGGGTTTCTGCTGGGCCACGGCACAGCGGCTTCGGCTTCTTCTTTGGTGGGGTAGAGGCCGATCATGCGCTGCTTATGCCTGACCGGATTCCAAGAACTCAAAATGAACCGTGCTTGTCCGTCACTGTCACGCATCCCACGAATCACAGCCTTCGGATACTGAGCGAACTCACGCATCACGATCCACTCATCCGACGCTACCTGAATCAGATTCGACCGCTCCATGCTCACCACCATTCGAAAGTATGTTCGAATAATGGTAGCTGAATGGCCCTGGTCTCGCAGGTTACCAACCTAGTACGATTCGATGAAAGTGCTACGAGTGTATGCGGAGTTTAGGATTGTCTAAAGTGGATCGACTATTGTTGGTGGACGGACGGGTCCACGAGATCACGTGCGCCGTACTTGCTGACGGCATCACGTCTCCAGTGGTCGATTTGTTGGAGCAGCTAGACGCTAAGTCCTGGCCGGCTCCTGGCATAACCGTTTTCCCCGATGAGTACCAGGTGAAGATGAAGAGTCGTTTTCTCGCGCAGGCTGAACACCTGGCGGAATTTGGTGACCTCGAAACCCCATATAACCGACTCGAAGAAGGCATCTGGGAGTTCAAAATTGAGACTTTGCGTGTCTCGTTCTTTGACACTCCTGGTGATGGGACCTTCGAGCCAAAATTCGGCACCGATCACACACAATGGGATGGGAAGACGAAAGCAATTCTTCCGGAGGATTTCGATGAGTTCATCCGTGTAGGCCACTATTTCCCGAAAACTGGGGAATGGGCTACGCAAGAAGACATTGACCGGTCAATTGAAGTTAGAGCGGAGGATCTTTCTCATGACACAAATTGAGAAACGAGTTTCACTCGTAGATCTTGAGCAGAGGACAGTTGAAGGTCAGCGTGAGATGGCCGCAGCTCGGGCTGAGGTCCGCGTTGGGCATCTCCTCAAGAAGGCCTTCCGTGTTACTGGACTATCGCAGAAGACTCTTGCTGAACGCCTTGGCGTTACTGAGGGTCGGGTCTCCCAGGTCCTCAACGCAGATGGCGCGCTTCGAGTTGCAACGGCCGCGCGTTACTTGCGCGCTATGGGATATCTCCTCGAGCTGGAGGCTGAACCTGCTGACGACGGCGCACCGAGCCTCAAAGCCAAACGCGCTCGCGATCGGAGGCATAAAGAGCTTTTCGCTTTTGTCCAGAGCGAGGATACCGGCGCAACGAGTAATGCTGTGCTGATCACAGAATCCGATTCGATCGCCGCGGTAGAGATGGCAAAGATGGTTCCTGTTGTAGACGCCTCAGTGTTCGGGAACGTTCGCAATGCGAACATCGGGGGCACGCACTATTCACTCACTAAATCTCCCTTGTCGGGAAGGTCCGTATCTTGAAACTCAATACCGTATTCCTTGCAGATCATGGAAGCGTCCGGGAAGGGACGCTAGGCGTGTTAGGCGGATTCGTAAATCAGCTCCATCGTGGAGAATTTCCCGCGTCAATGGGCGTAGATTTGGTAGCCATCGCGACGACAGTGTCTGAAGAGATTGGTGAAGGCGAGGCCACTGACGCATTCCACTTCTGGTGCGGGGAGCCTGGCGTGGACGAGCCGCTATTCGAGGGGCGCGGAGAAATTGTGTCCACCTTTGGGCATGGTCGGCAGACCCATTTCCCGATGGTCTTTGATCTTCGAAACGCGATGATTCCTAACCCCGGACAGTTCATCATTAACTTCAGACTCAACGACGGCGAAGTCCACTCGTTCCCTTTCTGGGCTGAGACGCCGCCAACTCAAGCAGGCTGAGTAACATCGAGGCTGGGGGCATTTCGCTTCAAAAGTGCGCCCCCGGACTTTCACCCGGTCGCATCGTGGGCATTCCCACCATCACTTCCAGGGGATTATGGCGGTGCTGTCGCCGGACAGTGCTACTCCCAAGGCAGCTGTTCGGGGAGTGCCTGCAGTATCCGCACCATCCCGCAGTCGGTATCAACGCAGCGAACAGTGTCCCCTACTCGTTTAGCGGGACCACCACACGCGACGCACACGTACATGAAGACACGGTACATCGGCGGGCGCACGAACAGAGTCTGCTCATGCTTCCCACCCCTGCACACGAAAGGACCCCGGGATGGGGTGAAAGGCGTGAGTACTTGGCACGTGTATGTATCAGTTCTCTGGCGAGATGACGCGTGCAGATGCCATATCGGAGCCGTAAACGTTAACTAATGGTGCAGGGCGTGAGTTAACTTTCACCCTCGTAGCATTCCCGGATCAGGGCCAGCACCGCGTCGGCCGCACACTCCGCTTCCTGGTCCGCATAAGACCTACTGTCGTCGAACGTCTCACCGTTGGGGAACCCATCAAGCGCTTGATTAACCGCCGCCGCGATTTCGTCTCTGCTGGGTAGCTGCTCCACCGCTCCTGCGTACCCGTCGATGAACGCTTGCTGCACATACTTCGGCGACACGGTGCCGTCCATGCGCGGCAAGAAATGATCCTCCGCCGCAACTTTCGCTACCTCCCACGGGTCAACCCCACCAAGGGCCGAATGCGGACGGGAATCGCCACTATCGGACTTACTGCCTGGATTAGTCGCCATTGTTGGCTCGCTCTCCGTCATCAGTGACCGCCCCCACAGATTTGTTCAAGAGATAGGCGTGGCGGTGCTCTGTCGCGTAATAGCTGCGCCCAAGCATCTTGGCCTTCTCCAGCAGTGAGAGTCCGTCTCCCCTGACAAGTACCTCGTCCTCCTCTGGGGTCCACCGCGCGCCGTGATTCGCTGCTTTAGGTCGCGTCCCACCTTGCTTGTGCGAGTTCGACCGCACCGATCTGCCGAGGTTCTTTCGGTAGTACTCGAGCGCTTTGCTCACTTCTTCCCGCTTGGGTTCTGTGAGCGTCCCTTCGAGAGCATCAGCGAGGTCGCCCATAGTCCGGGACCATTCATCTCCGTGCTGTCCGCAATCCTGCTCTGGTGCGTCAACACACCGGCACCGGGTGGTCTCTCTCGCGCGGTCGATCAGTTCGCGCTTCTCGTCGTCAGTCATCAGTAGGCCCCCTTGGTATTCGCTTCCGCAATATGTATCCCCAGGCGGCGCAGAGCGATACGTCTCGTCCACCCTCTGCCGCATTTCGTGTGTCGGACCCCATCCGGGCAGTAGTGCCACTCCGCGAGGTAGCCGTTGAAGTAGTTGCGCACTGCGCGCCAGTTGCGGCGTTTAACCTGATACATGAGATAGCCCTTGATGCCGTTCCGCGCCCGCTTACGCTTGATGTCGGAGAGCAGGCCCACAGGATAGACCTCGATGAAACTCGTCTCGCTCATCCGTTTCCCTCCCTGATTGCCTTGAGAATCGCTTTCGCATCCTGCGTGTAGCTACCGCCCATGAACGCCCGCTGCCACGCAGTTCGCCACGCCCTCTCGAACTCCTGCTCTGTCACCTCGATACCCGCCACACCTAGTGCCCAGTGCGTGAGCTGCTGCCAGTTCTCGGCTGGGGTGAGTTGCGGGTCATCGTCCCGGGCTGCGGCGTCACGGAGTGCATCGGTGAGTTCTTCAAGCTCGATACGTTCCCCCTCACTCATCGTTTCCCTCCCCTGTTGACGGCACAGACCCGAGAGCACGGTGCCGGATAGCTACCGCGAAGCACGCAACGTGGTTCTTGTAGCAGTCGGCATAGTGAGTTCCGATTCGATCTCCATGAACCGCGATCACCTCGTCGGCTAGCGCCTCCACCTTGGCGATGGTGGACAGTGCAGCATCACGCTCCTCGACGGCAGCATTGCGTTCCGCGATCAGTTCGCCATTGATCTGCATGAGCTTGTTGTTCGCCTCGTTCTGAGCTTTGACGCCAGCTTCGGCCGACAGCGATTCCATTTCAGCGCGGTCGCGTTCCTCCCGGATCGAGGTGACATTCTGGTGCACGTCGTCCACCCATGAGGGGTAGCGCAGCGGCCGGAAGTAGGATTCCCATGTCTCTGCCCCGTCGGTGTCGGCACCCGACGCCACAATGGCGGCGAACGCCGCAGCGCCGAGCGCATTTCGCTCAGCCTCGGTCTTCTCGGCGGCTGCACGCTCCACCTCCGCGCGTTCGGCCTGTGCTCCTTCGAGCTGGTCGATGAGCGCCGAGTTCGCCTTTACGGCATGCGCCCAGCGCCGGATACCCTGCGGGCTGTTCGACTCATCGAGCAGTGCTCGGACACCGCGCCTGACGCGATTGCCAACGTCGCCCTCGTCGTCTGCCTCCTGCCAGCCCTTCTTGAACGCATTCACAAGCGGCTCGTAGTTCGTCCGATCGATCTTCATGTCTCTCCTCGTTTCTGTTTCAACCGTTCCCACGCGCGACAGCATCGACCCGGTAGCATCCGAATCATGGGTCTTGAGCGAGTCGTCGATGGATCGCACTACTGCCGTTTCCCCGACCGTTCAAAGTTCGGCGTCGGTACTGAATGGCGGTGTGACGGCTGCGGCAAGCTATACCGTCTTAGCCAGGGCAGAATCCTCGGCTTATTCACTGAGTGGCGGCGGGTCCGCGAAAAGTAAGCGTTCATTCATGCCCCCTTCTCTTCTGTGCATATGGGATCGCTGCAGTCCCCGTGCGGGATGCCCTCTTCGCGCATCGTGCGCTCATTGAATGACACGTCATCGCCCGCGTCGTAGCAGGAGTAGTCGTGCCCGGGATAGTCGGTGCAGTGCGCCCCATACGGGCCAGGGGCACCGCACGAGTGCTTACGGATGCGGCTCATATCGCCTCGCCTCGGATCCACTGGTTGACCACATGCTCCAGGTGCTGCCGGTTCGAATATCCTTGCTCTGGGAGAGCCTGGTACTCGCGCCATTGTGCGTCGGTGAATCGGAACTTGGACGTGGTAGCGAGTTCGGGAAACGCGGCGAGGATCGAATCAGCGATTGCTCCGGCTTCTCCGGGAGTGAGATGCACCTTTCCACCGCGATCCAGCAGATCTCGAGAGTTCGGCCCGATGGGCCCGATCCTGAAGTTGTGGCGAACCACCTCGATCAGTTTCGCGCGATCACTGCTCGGTGCGGTCGACGCTCCGCGCGCTTCCCACCCCGCGAAGAACGCCGACTGTGCGTTGGACTCCGCGACCGGGTTCGGCTCGTTTCGCCACCACTGCTTGTGCCACGCCTGGAACGCGAGAACACACTGCTTGCCCTCGATCATCGCCCCTCACCTCGTAGCTCAGCGATCAGGCGATGCACGACGTGCGAGTCGCCCCACGGTGACGGCGGAAGCTGCTCACGGCCCCATGTCTCAGCTTCGGCGATCAGCTTCTCGCGTTCCCACGCACTCCGCCGCTCCGGGCCGTGTTCCAGGTCCAGCTCTGCGGTCGAGACAGTAGGCAGAACAGTGCTCAACCCCTGAGGCTCGCCGGTTACCTCGACCGGGGCGGCGAGAGCGGCCATGACCGACGCCACGATCTCGTCCGTCAGGGGGCGAATGTCCTGACCGAGAACCGCGCTCGGCTTCGGATGGTTCGCTGCGTTCCACACGACGGACTGCACCGCATGGCGAATTGTTCCCTCAACCGGGCGTGACGATGCTGCGAGATCGGAGGCGACAAGCGAGAGCTCTCGTGTTGCATCTGCCACGGATGTCTGCGTAGCACCGAGAATGCCCTGCACCGCTTCCATATTCCGAAAGCCGCGCTCGCGCTCGCCTGTTACCGTTGCCGCATGATCCTCGGACTCGGCCTCGCGCTCCTCGGCATCGTGGCGCTCGTCCGCTGGTTGGGCGGACGCAGACGCTGAGAGGGTAGTAATGGCTTCAGCGGCATCGGTCATCAGCTCGTAGTACCACTTGCCGTATTGCTTCACTTCCTGGGCGGCAACCCAGAGGTTGTGAATCAGTTCGTCAGACGTGCCCTGCGATACGTCGGAGGTTTTCGGCGCTGCCGCGAGTGCTGCGCGGGCAAGGGGCAAGTAAGCCGTCCACCCATATCCCCCCGGCCAGTCGCACCGGTGCATTGCAAGCGCTGCGGCTTCGATCTGTTCCTCGGTTGCGCCACCCTGCTCGGGTGTCTCCTGGTTCGTCATCGGGGGTCTCCGATCTGCGCGAGGATCTGCGCGGTAGTGGTGTCCTCGAGGCGGCGCAGGCCGAGCGCGCCGCGGTATGGGATCGGTTCGGCGAGCGGGCGCGGGTTCTCGAGCACCAGATGATGCACTTCGGTCTCGGCCCATTCAGAACAGAGCTCGGATTCCTGGCCCCGGTCGAGGTGCACGCCGGTGAAGTCTGCTACGCCGATGATGCGCCGGTATGCTTTCTCGCCGTGCGCGATCAGGTGCTCCCGAAGCGAGGCGGCATCGCGGGCGCGCGCCATGCTCCGAATCTCAGGGTGTGCGTCTGCCTCACGGTCGTACTCCGCTCCCGCGTGGATCGCGACGGGGCCGCGGTAGTCGCCCGCGACGTTCCGCACGCGGTTCTCCACGTCCTTGCCGCCGTAGATGATTGCCCACGCCCACGGCTGACGCACGGTCAGGATTCTCATCTCGGTCATGTTCGTGTTCTCCTTCGGGACGTCGAGTGATGTTCGGGGCAGCCCCATGCGGGCGAGAGCGTTGAGGTCGGTGTCGGTGAGAGGCGGGTAGGTGGTCATCCGGCCACCGCCGCGAAGACGTTGTCCCATGCGTCGCGCTCGGCGGGCGGGGCGAGCAGAGCGCCGAGGATCGCGGCCGCCATGAGCGGCGGGACCGCGTTCCCAACGGCCAAGAACTTTGCGGTCTTCGTCCCGCGCCATTTGAAATCAGCGGGGAACGACTGCAATGCCGCAGCTTGCTCGAGGCTGACTCGCACCGAGCCGTCGACGTCCTGCCTTGACACCGTTTTGAAGTCGCGATGCCCGGGCGCCGAGATCATGTGCGGACTGAACGTTCCCACTACGGTTGTAGCGGGTCGCTCGAACACCCATCGCCCCGCATCGAGTTCTGCATAGATCTTGGCTCGCGCCGCGGATCCGCCGACCTTCTCTTTATTTGGCCCTCCGGTTTCCCGACCTGATGCGATCGTCAGATATGGGTGATTAGTCATTCCCCACCCCAGTGCGTCGGCCATAGTCACCCACTTCTCGACGCCCGGATCCAGTCGGTCTGGATTCGTTGGATAGAAACGGGAGTGCGTCGCTGCGGGCGGCTGGATCTTGCCGTCGAGGCGAGCCATGAGGATTGCGCGCTTCCGGGTCTGCGGAACGCCGTACTGCTCCGATCGCATGATCTCGACGCGCACCGAGTACCCGAGTCCGCGCATCACGTTCGCGTAGGCGTGCCAGACCGGCAGCACCTCGGGCACCTGCTCGAGCGCCACCAGGCGAGGCCGGTGTCGATAGATGTGAGCGAGCGGCGTGAGCACGAGGGCGGTGCGAGGGTCGAGGGACTCCGTGAGTTCGTGCAGGCGGGCCGCGTCTTCGTGGTGGTGCTCGTCGATCGCGCGCAGTACGTCCTCGAGCGCCTTCCGACCCCCACCCTTCCCTGCCATGCTGAACGTCTGGCACGGTGGAGACGCGATGTAGAGATCGTGCTCGGGCACCAGGTGCTCGTGGAACAGGCCCGACCAAACGTCGCGGTAGATCGTGCGCATCCCGTTCGCGGCGCGGAGGCGGATTGCCGACTTCGCGATCTCGACGCCGTACTCGCGGACTCCGAGCCATTGGCAGGCAACGCCCCATCCGACGCCGGCGAACACGTCGAGCGCGGTGACGGGGTTCACTTCGCTGCCCTCTCGTCGGCGCGGAACGCTGCATCACGTTGCCTGGCTCGCTCGAGATACCAGATCGCTTTGCCTCGCTCGATGTCCATCGGCGCGCCGTCCTTATGCCCAGCCCGGAGAAGGTACTTTCCGGCGTTCCACATAAGCGGGTCGTCGGGGAAGAAGAACTCGAGAATGTCGATCACTTCGACACCGAGTACTTCCTTGCATCGCTTGTAGTGCGGCGGGTTGATCTGGTCGCTCATTCGGCGATCCCTTCTTCGATGTCGTCGTATTCGGCCGGCCCGATCCACCCGTTTGCTCTTGCCCTCGTGGTCGTGATGCGACCTTCTCGGGTGTCGTGTCGATGGGTGGCAAGTTCTCGGTGGGTGCGGTCAATGGTTCGCGCGACCGAAACGGTCGTCTGGGTGCGGGAACCGGACCTCATGCGGGTGAGGATTCTGTGGTGGTAGCCGGTTCGCGCGCCGATCTCTGCGGCTCCCCATCCCATGCATGCGAGTGCGCGAAGCTTGCGTACCGTTGGCCCGGACGGGACGAGTATGTCGATGCCTGCGAGGAGCCTCTGACGCTTCACGTACGCGCGCTGGCTCTTGTACCGTTCGGCGCGCCATGCGCGGCACTGTTTGCAGCGGCCGCCGTTCTGGTAGCAGAACGAGGCGTGGTTGTGGTCGTGGTCGCGGCGGCAGGCGCACTCTTCCATCAGGTCTCCTGGGGATGACGAAGGGCCCGACTCTGCCGGGCCCTTCGAAAGTGAAAGCCCCGCTCGTGGCGGGGCTCAGGGATTACTTCTCTGCGACGAGATCCGTCAGATCCGGCGGCGTCTTCTTTCGCCGCTCACGGTAGCGACGATTGCGCTCCCGATGACTAGCCAGGTGGCATGGCTGGCATCGCCGATACGATCGTCCGTTTCTGAGGTACAACTGTCCATCAATGGATAGATCGTGCCCCTTCGGGCAGCGCCCGGTTCTGCGCATCGCCGCCCATGCGATATCGCCGCGTTCCATGTTGGTGCGTTGGCTAACCACCTCAAGGTGACGCGGATTGACGCAAGGCGGGTTGCGGCAAAGATGATCCAAAACTTTGCCGATTTCGATGGCACCACAGCTGAACTCGAACGAGACTCGATGTGCCAATTGCACGGGTTCGTTCTTCTTAACCATGAATCGCCCGTATCCATCGGGGTCCTTTGCCGCTTGCCACTCCCAGCATTCACCGGGTGCCTTTTTGTCCACCTTCGCCCAGAACCTCTCGGCCACTGAGAGATGATGCGTTCGGAGCCTGGGCACACCGTGGGCCTTAAAGCGCCGGTAATGCTTTCTGCAGTACCCGAGGCCATAATGACGAGCCGTGCACTCACTGAGAGAGCACGAGCGTTTCTCCTCATCTGACGCGCTCATTGAACTAGATCATTCAGATCTGGCGCCTTCCACCCCTCGGGTTTTGTCACTTTCCCGTCAGCACGGCGTCCTACTTGGCCATCTGGCCCGACCTTCGCCATGTTGGCGGCGTGGATGCGGTCGAAGGCTTCATCGATGTCGTATCCGGCGGCTGCGGCGAGCCCGTAGGTGAGGTAGAGGATGTCTCCGAGCGCGTCGAGCACTTCGGGTGCATCGGCGTCGATCACGGCGTCGATGAGTTCCTTCACTTCCTCCTTGATGAGCTTGTGCCCGAGGCGGAGGATCGCCTGGTTCGGCAGCTTCGGCACATCGGAGACCACGTCGCCGCACGCGACACGGAATTCGCGCACTTGCTCCTGGTGATATCGGCGGACCTGCCTCACGGCTTCGTTCGCTTCGGTGGTGGTGACGTAGTCACTCTGGGATTGCATTGAGTGCCTCCTGACATGTCTTGCAGACTGGGTACTTGGAGAAGTCACGCGTCGGCACGTCCTTCTTGCCGCAGAGCGCCGTCACCTCGGCGCCGTCGAAGTAGGCGGCTTCGATGTCGGCTTTGCGGAAGTAGTGCGACATGCGCTCGTGGTCGCCGCTGTCGGTCGCCTCGATCCTGGTGTCGGGCCTCTCGAGTACGTCGGAGCTCATCAGAACGGCTCCTCGTCGCCAAAGCCGCCCGGGCTATTGCCGTAGTAGGAGTCCATCTGACTTCCACCCTGCATGGCGCCCGCAGCGCCCTCGGGCGGGGTCTGCGCCCACCCGCTCATCCCGTCCGCGCTCTGTCCACCGAACCCGCTCTGCGGTGGCGTGCCGAACCCGCCCGTCTGACCCCGGTCGCTGTTGCGAGCTACCTGAGCGGTTGCGAACCGCAACGACGGCCCGACCTCTTCGACCTCGAGGTCGAGAGAGGTGCGCTGCTGCCCCTGGTTGTCGGTGTAGCTGCGCTGAGTGAGACGGCCCTGCACGATGACGCGCATGCCCTTGGTGAGCGATGCCGCGATGTTATCGGCGTACTCGCCGTACGCGCGGCACCCGAGCCACAACGGTTCGCCATCCGACCAGTCGCCCGACTGGCGGTCGCGGATTCGCGGGGTGCTCGCAATACGGAACGTCACCCACGACTTGCCGGCCTGGCTGACGCGAGGTTCAGGGTCGGCGACGAGATTGCCGACAACAGTCAGAAGCGGTTCACCGGCCATGATTGTTCTCCTTT
Organism: Leucobacter sp. NPDC077196; assembly: GCF_040687075.1. Lineage (NCBI taxonomy): Bacteria > Bacillati > Actinomycetota > Actinomycetes > Micrococcales > Microbacteriaceae > Leucobacter > Leucobacter sp. NPDC077196. Next base: position 28,280 of record NZ_JBFBML010000007.1, on the reverse strand, counting down.
GCGATTCGTGCGGCGAGTTCCTTGATGCGGCCGGGTTGGAACCCCGCCCACATGTCGTCAAGGGAATCGCCCACGGTGACGACTGGTGCAGAGAGGAACCCGAGTTCCTTGATCGCCGCGAGATTGCCGGGCTCAGTGGCGCTTTCCTCGATGAATGGGATGCCGGCGGCTTCGAGAAGTTTCTTCGTCATCGTGCATGGCCCGCAATCTGGTTTTGTGTAGACGCGTACGGTTCTCAATCGTTGTGTCCTCTCTGATGCTTGATTCGGTTGACGACCCGATCGACGGATGCCTGGTCCTGGGTCGAGAGAATGCGGTGCGCCGTTTCTGAACGGCGGTGCTGCGCTTTGCGGCTGCCGAACGCGGCAATCGCGAGCACGGCCAAGGAGCTGCCGAAGATGATCGCGACGTAGGTTGCGGGGTGGAACGATGCGATTTGCGTTACCTGCAGCGTGATCATGACGATGAGCGTCACGAAAACTGCGAGGAGCAGCAGAAAGGCCACGAGCGCGGGTGCTCTCGTGGCCTTCAGCTCGTCCTTCGGTGGGTACGGGGGTGATGAATGGTTGGTCATTTCTTGTCCTTTCCGCCGGCGCGCACGGCGTCGACGATTTCTTGTTGGTATTTCGTGAGGACCCCGGTGAATGGTTCGCCCATCACGGCCGCACCGATAGTGGCGAGGCCGAGAGCGTCACCCTCGTTATTGTTCGTCACGTCTACGTCGGGGTAGCGGCGGGCGATTGCGAAGTTCATTTCGTCCTTACCGGCGTTGCCTTTTCCGGTGACGAACTTCTTGAGCTGCGCCGGTGCGACTTTCAAAATCGGCGGTTCCACGTCATGCGCGGTTTGCAGCTTGTCGATCAGGAGCCACCAACCACCAAACATGCGATCGAGGCCAGACCCCTTCGACATGTACGCGGGCGATTCGACAACTACCGTCGGCGAGAACCCTCCGGCATTGGCCCAGTTCATGATGCGGTCAGCGATTTCTTCGACACGCTCCGGGAACAGCCACCAATATGGCTCCGGTTTTGACACCACGGTGAAACACTCAGCCTCACCCTCGCTAATGGCGCACACACCGGTAGCAGTGAGCGAGAAGTCGATCCCGAGGATCATGCGACCCTCCTTCCTTTCGTGGGCGCGGCCGCAGCGCGCGCCTCGTTGATCTGCCGCTGTTCGAGAACCTTGTCGGTGAGAGCTCGTTTCTCAGCGAAGAGGCGCTTGTTGGCGTTCTCGAGTACTTCGTTCTCACGCCGGATGATTCCGTCGGTGATGTGAAGCCGATCCGCTTCAGCTTCTCGTTCGAGGTAACCGGCGCCGAGTGCGAGGACCATCCACGCGAGTTCGGTTCTCGATTTCCCGTCGACCCAGGACTGCAGCGCGCCGCGGTCCCCCGACTCGATGAGTTCGAGCAGCGTGGTCGTGTTCTCGTTCGCTCTGCGCTCGACCTTCGCCAGCGTCAGTTCCCCGGCCATGCGTCACCACACCTCTCGCAGGCTTCGTGCCGAGGCAGTCCGTGTTCGCAGTACTGGCGCTCACGACGATTGCTACGCCGGTTATCGGCGGCAACCGCTGACTCCCACGCGGCGAATGCGGCTCTGTCCTTCGCACATGCTCGGCAGGGCTTGTCGTGATCCCATCCGTTATGGCTCGAACAGGTGGGGGTGGGGGCACCGGGCGCTTCCGGCGCGGCCCCTTCCCTTCCCTTCCTTTCCTTTCCCTTCCCTTCCCTTCCTTCACCGAGTTCGGAAGAGCCACCACGTTCCTCGCTAAACCTCGCGCGAGTTTCTGCGAGGTCCGCCTGGTCGCACGCGGGGCACCGCGATTTCCAGCGATTCTCGATGCGCTGGTGATCGGTGAATCTGGGGATGAGGAGATACCGCCTGTCGTCCTCGAGTGAGATGCGGGTGACCCTTCCAGAGGCGACGAGCTTGTCGACGAGTTCGTCCCCGTCGACAGGGTCCGCCGGGAGGATCTTGAGCTTCAACCCGAACGGGTCGTCGGGAAGATGGCCGCGGTCACACGCGTGATTCCACATGCCGATGTAGAACAGCCGCGCCTCGTATGGCAACCGGATGATGTCTCCATCGGTCCAGAAGTCAGGTTTGATGGTGCGGATCTTGGCCACGGTTCACCTCCTTCGCAACGATCGATCGATTGCGCCCCCGGGTGCGATGAATGCTCCCCTCTCGCTCGAGCGCGTCAAGCTGGTGGCTCACGGATGAGAGGGAGGACAGCCCGACAGCGTCACCTATCTCTCGGAGCGACGGCGCGTATCCTTTGGTCCGCGTGTAAGCGCGAATGTGGTTCAAGACCAGGTGTCGTGTCGTCTGCATGAGGGTCCTCCTTCCAATCGGTCATGCTGAGGCGGATGATCTCGCCCCAACTGAGTTCACGGGCGTGGATGCTGACCGCATCCTCATACATCTGAGCAAGGGCGGTCGCGTCGGCACGTTGCTCCGCTGTCACGGCGTTCTCGCCAAGTTCGCGGAACTGCGCCGCGTAGCGAACTATTTCCTCCGTGGTGAGGTTGCGTGCAGCGAGCGCCACGTCCTCGTGAGTTATTCGTCGGGTGGATCGCATGGCTCGTGGCCTCCTTCCTGCGTGAGTCGACACCAACCGTGGACGGCGTGCCGGATAGGTACTTCGTGTGATTGGCGGACACCGATGCGGGACACAATGAATCCCTGCTTGCGCGAGTCGGCACGGAACTTCTCGACGTCGTGGTGGCAGCCGATCGTGCCGTGCCCGCACAAGATGACGCCATTTGAGACGTTTCCGATCCATGTGACCGCGCGACTCCCGCCTGCCCCGCGAGGGGCACGGTGATGCACGCTCCACAGCACAGACCGCCCGTAATCCCGGTCGTGTTGGCGCTTGCATCGCGCGCACCGTCCGCCGTCGCGCCTGAAGATCGCATCGACGGTTGCGTCGGTGAAGACCGATAGATCGGGGCCCTTACTCACGCGGAGACGCCGATGGCGGGAGTTGCACCGTCTCCTGTGGGAAGAACTCGGTGACAGGGATTCCGTCGCGCGTGACGGCCATGTAGATGCGTTCAAGCTCGGCAATATTCTCCGGCTGCCACTCGTCGTACTTGCGCTTGACGCGTTGCTCGAGCTGGGCGGCCGTTATCCTCAAGGGCACGAATGCTGCAACCGCTTCCTCACGCCGTTGCTCGATCGACTGCCCGTTGCCGCGCTCGAGCGTCTCATTGAGCAGCCTTGTCGCTTCTGCTTTCAGCCATCCGGGGAGGACGCCGAAGATGCATTCGCGCACCGCTTTCGCGCCGGTGTTCTGGTTCGACAAGTAGATGTCGTTGAGGTCGGTGATCGCGACCTGGCCTTTTCTTGTGCTCTTCGCGTGAGGTTGGATGAATGACCGCGTCGTGCGGGTATTTGCTTGCTGGTCCCACGCCCACGCCTGCACCTCGGACTGGCCGTTGATCGAGTCTCGGGAGAGCTCCCGCACGCCGTAGTCGATGTTCCGGTAGATGCGCGCGAGTTCTCGTGCGAGGTGCACGCTCATGCCGGACCCGCGGTTTGGGACGGCGTAGAACGCTTCAGAGGCGACGTCGTAGGAGGTGCAAAGTTCCTGCATCTCCGCTCGTACCGCGTCAGCGTTGCGCGGGAACTGCTGCGCGACCTGGATCGCTGCAGCAACCTCGGCAACGGCACGCGCCTGCTCGATCTTCGTCGCTTCCGATCCGGCGGCTGCTGGGTGTCGTATCTGGTCGAGGGGGTTCTCCATTAGATACCTTCCGATTCGTCTTGGTACATGGCGTATGCCGGCTCGCTGAGGTACTCCACGTCCGGTGAGTACCCGGGCCAGGTGTCGTTCTGCCGGCACTGGACGAGAAGCTGTCTCGCCCGCCGAGCACGTTTCTCGCCGCGTTCGATCTGTCGAAGATCGAACTGGTAGACGGCGACTGGGTATGGAGCCTTGTTCTCGACAGCGATAAACACCATCTCCTGCCGTGGGTGCCCCGCCAGTTTCGCTGTGAGGAGATAGTGCGCTCGGGACACGTGGTAACCAAGGTCATGCGCTCGTTTCGCGAACCCGTTCGGGGACGCGTCGAGTGTCGTCTTCAGGTCGATCGCCGCCCGAGGGTCATCGGGAAGATAGTCGAACCGGCACCGCAACCTCAGCCCAGTTTCGGGGTCCGTGGCGAACATCGACGCCTCCGCTTGGCCTGGCAAGTGAAGCCATGCAGATGCGAGTTCGTGTTTCAGCACCGCTTCAGTCATGGCGTTGATCTCGTCAAGCTCCGCTTGCTTTACGACGATGAGGCCGGCGGCCTCTTGCTCAGCGCGGAATGCACGCGAGTCGTTCGTGTTCGCTGCACCGGAAGCGGACAACACCTTCTCGGGGTAGGCGACGACCTGCTGGCCGACGCCGAGCACCTTCGAGTGGACCGCGGTGCCAATGTCCCACGCCTTCTTCTTCTCGCGGTGCCCGTCGAGATAGACGTGCTTGTAGTGCAGGGGCGTCTTCAGAATCTCCTTCGCCGCCGACGACGAGAACTCGGGCCCGCCGTGGTACTCGTCTTCTGGCATTCCGAGCACGAGGCCTTCGCGCTTCATTTCATCCAAAGTGGTTCTCCTCTAACATGCGGTCGACGTCGGCGTCGAGCCGATCGGATTCGAACCGCTTCTCGATGTAGGCCGGGTCGTCTATGTCTTCGAGCTCGTCGAAATTGACATGGGGCGACGCGGGCAGGTTCAGGGTGTCCTCGTCGTACGGGACGGTCTGCGGCGGCCGCTCTTTTCGGGCCCAACCGCAAGGGCACTCGCGGTTGTGACCCGCTGGGTTGTTGCGATTCCTGCAAGGCTTCGACGGGACCGTGGCAGCGCGTGCACCGACCGCCGTCACTCGAGGGATGGGGTTATTCGGCATCATTTCTCCTTCATGCCGAGCCACTCGAGCAGCGTGCTGAGGTGGCCGAGTTTCCATGCCGCGAGGAGACAAGTCCCGGCGGTGAGGGTGAGGGCGATGGCGGTGGTGCCTCCCCCAGCGATCTGGTCAGGCGGCATCGGGGCCGCCCTCTGGTGATTTCGCGGCGTCGGCGAGGAGATCGAAGATGCCGCTGAACATCGGATGCACGTTGCTCTCGCCTCCGCCTTGCTGCTTCACTGCGTCTTGCTCGGCCGCTTCCATCGCGTGCCGGAGCTTGCGGGACTCCTCGATGGTGAGTGCGTCTCCGACGACGACATGCACGGCACCGTCGCAGGCGTGAGCGTTGGCGACGAGGTGCTCGCGGGTGATGTTCTGGTCAGACATGGCTGGTCTCCTTCGTTTCTCGTGGGTTCTGCGCCCACAGGTCGGGGCGCGTCCACAGCGCCGTAATGAGGCGGATCCCGGCACCGGTCTCGATGACTGCGATGACGGCAACACGGTCACGGATGTACGCGCATCGCCCGGATTCAGGGTGGATTCGTGTTTCGCTCGGCTCGAGCAGCGCGGCGCGCACTTCGGCGTAAGTTAGCTGTCCGCGTTGGCCGGCCATGAGCTGGAATCGTTCGGTGAAGTGGTCCGTGCCGGTGAATATGGAACCGGGCGGAACGTCGCCCGGTTGGTAGCCGTGCAGCGGGTCTTCTCGTGCTCGAAGCTCTGCGACCATCGACCGGACAGTGGCGAGCCGCATGTGTGGTGACGCAACCCATCGCTCACCCCAGGGCATGCGCCATGTCTGGCCAGCCCGAGGGTGTTCCTCGATGAGCACGGCGCCGTAGCGGGGGAACTCTTTCCGCGCGAGCTTCAGGTGGTCCTTCATGCCCACGCCCCGATCGACCACCGGATGTAGAACAACAGGAGCAGGAGTAGCGCCGCCATGACGAGACTCAGAACGAAGTCACGCCACCGCATCTGCGGCCTCCTGCAGCTCGCCATCCTCGATAACGAACGCTGCACCGTTGTCCGAAACTCGTTCGATCCAGCACTGGAAATCGTGCTCTCGCGCTGTCTCGGTGATGATCCGCATGCCATCGTCGTCGAGCAACGATCCGTCCATGATGCGGATGACCCGCAGCTTCGGGTTTGAGGCCATTGCCATCGCCATCGATACCCGGATCTGCTCGGCCGCGGACGCCTGCGAGAACGGGATGCCGGCGAACGTCACCCCGTCAGCGTCGAAACCGAGGCCATCGACCGGGAACTCCGCGCGGGCGAGCGCTTCCGTTTTCTCCGCATCGATCGCTGCGATCTGCTCGCTGAGATCCGCGTACTCGTTCTCGAGCTCGGCGTGCTTCACACTCTGCTCTCGCGCAGCGTTGTTCGACCGCACCGCTGCGTTCACCTCATCGAGTGCCTGCAGGTTTGAGCGCAATTCCTCCTCATCAACGAGCTGAGTAGCTGCTTTCTCCTCGGCATCACCGAGCCGATCTTTGAGCTGGTCGAGTTCCTTCTCGAGTTGCTCGATCCGGTGCTCCAACTTCTCTTTCGCTTCAATCGCGCTCCGAACGCTCTGGTTGTGCTGCATCGCCTCTTCGAGCTGCCCGAGAATCTCACGCGCACTCTTCTCTTCGTGAGGAATCGCAGGGTCGATCGTTGGCGGCTCACCAAGAGCTTTCTTCGTCCGCCCGACCTCAGTTCTCTCGGCGAACTTCCTCTCGCGTTCGGCGTCGAGCTTGTCGATGTCGACATCGAGAGTCACCTGCTTGAGCAGCATCTCCTTCTGATCGCGCGCGCTCAGTCGTGTGAACGCGAGCGGGTCGAACGACATTCGCCCGAACAAAGTGTCGAGCAATGACTGGGGCGACTTGTACTCGGCGCCGTCGGCGGACTGCACTTTCACGGCCGTCGTCCCGTTGCGCCAGATTCGCGTGACGATCATGTCGCCGAGATTGAGCGTGACGCGCGCCTGGTCGGCGCCGTCGCGGATTGGCTTCACGCTCTTGTTGCCGTCGCGGCCACCGAGCGCAGCCCAGATGGCGTCGAGTACTGAGGTCTTGCCTTGAGCATTGCGGCCTGAAATGACGACGGCGCCGGTATCATCAGGCTCAATATTGATCGCGCGGATCCGCTTGAAATTTTCAATCTGCAGCTCAACGATGTGCATGGTGTTCCTTCCGGTGGGTACGAGAAAGCCCGCCCCACGGTCGGTGCGGGGCGGGCTCGAGAGTCTTGATAGGCAAAGTCGTGGCCATCTAAATGGGCCGCTATCTTCGAAAACTGCGATGAGAGATATGGGCGAACGCAAGAGATAGAAAAGACCTTCAAGCACCTATCACTGCGCTATCTTGAAAACATGCCTCTGGATGCCTTCACTCTCATCGTTTTGATCGCAGTAGCAGCAGTCTCCTTGCTGATCATGGCTGCGATCATCAAAGCAATGGTGCTGTCTGCGCTTCGGCAGCACGCTAAGGAGCAGCATCAGTACCGGATTGATCTCATCAACTACCAGCACGCTCTGCAGCAGCAAGCGACTAGCACCTCGCAGCAATAGTTGAAGACGCGCGGTCGCGCATCGTGGTGGCCGCGGTCGCTCAAACTCCGCGGTGGGCCGTCAAGTCCGGCGCTCCACCTCTGTGACCGTGCTTCCTGCCGTGCTCCCCGCCTCTACGGGTTCAGCAACGTGCGTGTAACGACTCCACCCAGCGCGAACGCTGATAAGGAAGTGGGCCGTCGTGGCCGGTCGGGGTCCTTGGCCGCCGTTCAGCGGTCACCGGGAGCAGAGCGCGCAACTGCTTGCTCGGGCAGGATCCTGTTCAAGTTCTCTATTCAGCGCTGCAACCTTTGGGACCGGGTGTCATGCGTAGACCATCGGTGTCACCCACCGCACGGGTGGTGTGCCGCCCCACCAATCAGGGGCGTTTCAGTTGCAGCTATGTAGTTGTGAGCCGCCGTGCGGCCGTGAACGGCGAAGGGGCTGGTTACCCTTGCCGCCCTGTTTTTGGCAAAGCGGTAGCTAGGCCACCGAGCAAACGGCGGCTTGAGAGGTGGCGACGGGGCTAGTCGCGAGTGAAGATCAGGACCGCAGCGAGTCTCGCGATCCCGGCGCAGGCCACAAGGGCTTCAGGCCACGTCATTGGTCCACAGCTTCGGCCGCAGCGAGTTCCTGCTCCAGTAGTTCGATCGCGAGTCGGAGCTTCTCTGCCTTGTCGAGGAACACGACCGGCTCCGATCTCACGATCTCGAACTCGTGCGCTTCGAAGTACGCACGGCGCGCTGCGTCTACTGCAGCCGATCGCGAGAGATAGCCCGTCTGGCGACCGATAATGATCCCAGGCGGCTCCACGATGCACTCATCGTCGTAGTAGATTTCCTGCGGTGTCGTCGTGACGGCTCGGTAGAGAACAACTGGCTTAGACATGTGCGAGCTCCTTGCTCTCAGAACGGTTCGCGGTGAACCCGCGTTTGGTCATGTACTCGACGAGCTGAAGTTCAGGCGCGCCGGGTCGCACGCGGGTCTTCTCGTGTCGGACACCGTCACGGTCGAGATCGCCGTGGAGGTAGAAGAAGGCCTTACCGGTGAACGTGGGGCGGCGGTGGTTCTTGCCGTCCTTCCGTTGGCCGGTTTCCGGGTTGTACCGCTTGTTCCGCTCGTCGATGAGAAGACCGCGATCATAGAAGAACTCGTTGACCTCACGCTCACCGTGTGCGGAGAAGTACTTCTTGTGGAAGTCACGCACTGTCAGGCCGTCGTTGAGCTCGATCTGCTCCCGAAATTCTTCTGCGACTGCAGCGCGATGCGACTCCGCGAGGGCTCGTTGTTCAGCAGCCTCACGAGCGTCCTCCGCCTCAATGACCATGAGCGCGAGTTGACGGCGGTCGAGTTCGGCGGCGGGACGAGGTTTGCTGAGAGCGTGACGCATCGCGTAGAACTGCTTCACGAGTTCGACCTTGAAAGAAAGCACGACGGGACTGTTCCGCATGAACGTCATCAGAAGCGTCGACTGTGGCTCATTCAGGAGGGCGAAGGTGGTTTCACCGCCGCCGTGCTGGCCCGCTGATCTTGGCACGATTTCAAATCTGACCAAGCCGAACTGCTCGAGCTCCTGCGAACGATCCCGAATGATCCGGAGAACTGACGCGTGCTGATTCTCAGTGCGGCCCGCGATTATCAACGACGAGACACGAAGTTCGCCGTCAGGATCCTCCACGATGTTGATAGCCTGTTGCTCAGACATTGATTGCCCTCCTAGGCGTTGGTGTCTTCGCCCGGTGTTCCAGCACCGGGCTTCTCGTTTGCGAAGAAAGATTCGACAGTGCTGCGCGCGTATCGGATCATCCGACCCTGCTTCAGCGCAGGTAGCCTTTCGGGCTGAGTGGAGCGCCAGTTCCGCAATGTGCCCTCCGGGATCCGGAGGTACTCGGACACCTCGTGCTCCGTCATATATGGCGATGAGGCACTCATGCCGCCACCGCGAGTTTCGGGATGAGGTCACCACTCGTGAGGTGGTGAGGAAGCACTGCGAGCGCGTGCGCGATGAGGTCGATGTCGTCTGTACTCATTCCGACGCGTCCACTCATTCGGTCGCTCACCCATGCCTTGGACTTCTCGCACTCGTCAGCGAGCCAGGTCTGATTTTTGTTGAGCATCGCCAGGCGAACGCGGATGCTCGTGGTAACTGTCTCGTGTGTGCTCATGGCAATAGGTTATGGCATATCCAATACTCAATCAAGCTGACGCCGGGGAAATATTTGTCAGATTGTATTTGTATGGCATATCGCATACACTGTGGGATATGGCGAATAGAGATAGTCAGCGTGCGGTTGGTGCCTTTTCGAAGGCCGTCTCCCTCGAAGTGAAGGGGCTCATGGCCCGACACGGAATCACTCAGACCGCGTTTGCGGCGGCACTCGACCGCAATCAGGGGTACATCTCCGAGCGCGTGAACGGGATCAAGGCCTTCGACACCGACGAGCTCGACATCTTCGCCGGCCTCATTGGGATCACCGGGCAGGATCTCCTGACGACCGTGAGCCGCAGAATCTACGAGGACAGCCTGCCTGCGAATGTGACTGTCGGTGGTTTCGGGCAGGATCGCCAGGACCGATACGCCCGCGCCGCTGACGAGTGGACCGACACCGAGGACAACGGCGAAGACACCGAGTAAGGACACCAGTGAAACACCTGCACCATCACGCAATGGCGCTTGGTGTGCGGGTCGAGTTCACCGACCTCCGCCACCTCCGCCGCAACGGCGACTACTGCCACGAGTTGCGCCTCATCCGCCTTCAGGACGGCCTGCTCCCCCGCAAGCTCCGACACGTCTACGCCCATGAGCTCGGCCACGCCACCCACCGAGACGAGCCTTCGATGTTCAGCGCGGAGAACGCCCGCCAGGAGCGCCGCGCCGACGAGTGGGCAGCACACTTCCTCATTGACGCTGACGAATACCGCGAAGCCGAAGAACGACACGCAGGAAAAATTGACGCAATGGCAGTCGACCTCTACGTGCTCGAACGCACCATCATCGCCTACCAACGCACCCTTCAACGCATTGGAGATACCGTGTACGTCCACCCTCGCTACGGCTTCGGCCAGTGGTCCGACCGATACGAAGTCGCCTGATGGGACGCCGCAGTCTGTCAGTCGGCACGTACGGGGATATTCGCCGCGCCAAGAACCAGTCCGGCACTCCATTTGCAGTGACGAATTACCGTGGCTACGACGGCAAGGTAATCAAGGTGACGAGGACCGGACGGACGCCCGCGGAAGCCGAAGCGAACCTCAAGTCGTTCCTCGCGGAGATCTCGCGCACGGAAGACACGGCGATGGCGGATCTCAAGATCCCCATCGTTCTTGAGGAGTGGTGGGAGGAGTACCTCGAAACGGCGAAGCCGCCTATCGGCACAGAGCGCCGCTACCGCAGCATGATTGATAACCACATCATCCGTGGGCTCGGCGGATTCTCCTTGCGTGAAGCGAAGACGCCACGCGTGAACCGCTTTCTGCGCGACCTCGTAAAGGCAACCTCTCCGTCGAGCGGGAGTATCGCGAAGGCGATCTTGCAGAATATGTTTGGTTATGCGATCCGAATGGGCGCGATCACAGTGAACCCCGTGGACGGATGCGCGCCGATCAAGGGCGAGGTGTCGGAGCCGAAGGCATGGACGATCAAGCAGATCGGTGAGATGCGGGCGAAGCTGAAAGCTTGGGATTCTGGCACTGACAAGCGAGGGATGCGGCGTGTATCGGATCTCGCGCAGCCGTCCGACTTCATGCTGGGGACCGGGTGCCGGCCCGGCGAGACGTTCGCGGTCAGGTGGTCTGACATTGACTTCAATGCCGCACCGCCGACCGTGTTGATCCACGCAACGGTCGTCAAGGACGAGCAGTTCAAGACCGTCATCCAGGAGCACACGAAGACGAACCGAATCAGGAAGCTTGCACTCCCGCCGTTCCTCGTCGCGCAGCTCCTCGAACGGCGTATGACCTCCCTGACGGAAGAGGTCTTCCCGTCATCAACGGGAACGGTGCGCAACCCCGACAACTTCCGCACCCAGTGGCAGAACGCGCTCGGGGACGGGATGTCGACGTTCGATGAACTGCCAAAGACATTCCGGTCCTCCGTCGGTACGTTCATCGCAACGGAAAGTGGCGCGGATGCTGCGCGAGGCCAGCTCGGTCACTCAACGGTCGCGACGACTGAGAAGAGCTACATAGCGAAGGTGGACGTCCCGAAGGATCTGACAGAACAGCTAGAGCGCTTCGCCCAAAGTGGATACAAAATGGATAGTAGGCGCGTTTCTGATAGTGTTACGGAGTCGGGATCGGCATGATTCCGCCGTGGGGATGTAGTTCAATGGCAGAACTTCAGCTTCCCAAGCTGATAGCGCGGGTTCGATTCCCGTCATCCCCTCTGAACGGGCCCTTTCCTCCACGATTGGGCCCGTTCTTCGTTTTCGAGGCTTGTTGCTCCCTCCAAGAATCTCAACGCCTGGTGAAAGGTCAGCAGTCACTGTATAGTTCAGTGCATGCTGACCATTGCCTCGCGTCTCGACGTCATGAACCGGCTCGGCCGGGCCATGGCGGACCCGAGCCGCTCTCGGATCCTGATGACCCTGCTGCAGGGACCGACATACCCGGCCGCGCTTGCCCGCGAGCTTGAACTGACGCGATCGAACGTCTCGAACCATTTGACGTGCTTGCGAGACTGCGGGATCGTCGTGGGCGAGCCCGAAGGTCGTCAGACGCGCTACGAGATCGCCGACCCGCACCTTGCAGCGGCGCTCACGGCACTCGTGGACGTCACGTTGGCGGTTGACGAGAGCGCGCCGTGCGTCGACCCGGCGTGCTCCGTCCCCGGCTGCTGCGGCACGGAGGATGTGCCACGGAGGATGCGCCATGACCGCGCCGGCAATCGCGCCTGAACGCCGCGGCGTGCTGCGTCGACGCATCCGGATCGTCGTCGCGATCACGATCACCTGGAACGTCATCGAAGCGATCGTCGCGTTGGTCGCCGGCGGTGCAGCATCGTCAGCCGCCCTCATCGGCTTCGGACTCGACTCCATCGTCGAGGTGCTCTCCGCGACGGCAGTGGCATGGCAGTTCGCCGCGCCTGACCCGGAGAAGCGGGAACGGGTGGCGCTTCGTGTGATCGCCGTATCGTTCTTCGCCCTCGCCGCGTACGTGAGCGTCGATGCGGTGCTCTCATTGTTCGGCGTGCGGCACCCAGAGCACTCGCCGGTCGGGATCGCGATCGCAGCGCTGAGCCTGATCGTAATGCCCTTCCTCAGCTGGTTCGAGCGCCGCACCGGTCGCGAGCTGGGTTCGGCGTCAGCCGTTGCTGACTCGAAGCAGACGCTGATGTGCACCTACCTCTCCGCGGCGTTGCTCGCCGGCTTACTGCTCAACAGCCTGCTCGGCTGGGCCTGGGCGGATTCGGTCGCCGCACTGGTGATCGCGGTCCTCGCCGTCCGCGAGGGCATCGAGGCCTGGAAGGGCGACGCGTGCTGCGCCGCCCCGGTGGCAGTGCTCACCGGCGAACGGGAACCCGAGACGTGTGCAGACGGATGCTGCTCGACGGTCGTGGCGACGGATCCAGGCCGCAGCCGGTTCACGTAGCGGGACCTGCACTGCAGTCGTGGTGAGCGGACCGATCGGTAAGCTCTGCATCATGCCCGATCCGACGTCCGATCACCGCGTACGACACCTGGTCGCGCTCGCGCTCGGGGTGCTCTGCGTCGTCTACCTGTTCGTGCAGGCTGGCGACCTCACCACGTACGTGATCCTCCTGGGTCTCAGTTGCGGCGCCGTCACCGTCGGCCACCAGGCGGTCCTGCGCGCCGGGCCTCTCGTGTGGACCGCGATCGTCGGCCTGATTCTGAGCTATCTCGGGCTGCTCATGGCGGTCGGCTTGCTCGTTGTGCGACTCGCGCGCACGTTCGGGAGCTGAGGAAGTCAACCCTCCTCTCAGCCCACCCACTCGCACGTAGCCTCTGAGCATGAGTTCGCGCCCCCCGCACCGGCCCCGCTGGGCGAGCACACTGGCGCGAGCGGGTGACCCCATCACCTGCACGACCGCAGGCGAAGCACCGTGATCCCCGCGCACGCGCACGGCGCCGCGTCGGGCGGTGTCAGCTCAGAACTCATCGCCCTGCTCCCGGTGCTGGTCGCCATCGCCGTCTACGTCTCGGCGACCATCATCGGTCGGCAGCGGGGACGAGCGTGGCCCTGGTTCCGCACGATGTTCTGGATCGCCGGCGTGCTCGCCGGAGCAGCCGGCTTCATCGGACCGCTCGCCGCAGCCGCGCATGAGTCATTCGTCGCGCACATGGCGGCCCATCTGCTGGTCGGCATGGCTGCACCCCTCCTGCTAGTGCTCTCCGCGCCCATGACATTGGCGCTGCGGACCCTGAGCGTCGATCCGGCACGGCGGTTGAGCCGGTTGCTGCGCAGCCCCCTCGCCGGCGTGCTCACCCATCCGATCGTCGCGGCCGCGCTGAACGTCGGCGGGATGTGGGTGCTGTACCGCACTCCGCTGTACGATCTGATGCAGCGGGACATGCTGGTGCACCTGCTCGTGATGCTCCACTTCCTGCTCGCCGGATACCTCTACACGTATGCGCTGGTGGGGATCGACCCGTCGCCGCACCGCTCCGGCCTCGTGATGCGCGGCGTCGTCCTGGTGAGCTCGCTCGCCGCGCACGGCATCCTGGCCAAACTGCTCTACGCTCATCCCCCACCCGGCGTCCCCGCAACGGAGGCGCACGTCGGGGCTCAGCTCATGTTCACGGGCGGCGACGCGGTCGACTTCGTGCTGATCGTGCTGCTCTGCGCAGAGTGGTATCGCGCCACGGGCCGACGACTGCGGGCCACGGCCACCTCAGTTTCAGCCGCCCAGCGCACAGAGCCAGCTGCGCCGGGCGGGAGCCGACGCACGAAGGGAGCATCAGCATGAACGGCATGAGCAGTCGGACGGGAGGGTCTCCGCTGCGATTCCGCTCCTACTGGGCCGGCTCCTTGCTCGGCGTGGCCATGATGGCGGCGATCGATGAGATCGTCTTCCACCAGATCCTCGCCTGGCATCACTTCTACGACAACTCCACCCCGGACATCGCCATCTTCTCCGACGGGCTGCTCCACGCGGCCGAGCTTTTCGTCTTCGTCTTCGGGTTCTTCCTCATGCTCGACGCGCGTCGGCGCCGCACGTTCTGGGCGGCCGCCGCCTGGGCGGGGTTTCTGGTGGGGCTGGGGCTGTTCCAACTCTGGGACGGGATCGTCGACCACAAGATCCTGCGGCTGCACCAGATCCGCTACGGGGTCGAACTGCTGCCCTACGATGTCGCCTGGAACGCGGCCGGTGCGCTGCTCCTCGTCTCAGGCATCATCTGGACTTTGGTGCTCGCCCGCCGGGGAAACCCCGGGATATCGGAAGACAGTGCGTCGAGCCAGCCGATATCGTGAACGCATGAGATCTCGCGCGTTGCCCGTCCTCTCGCTCGCAGCCGCAGCTCTTGGTGCGTTCGCCCTCTCGGGGTGCGCGGCACCGGGGTCGGTCACCGTCGGCTACGAGGAGTCCTCGGTCGCGGTGGAGAACGGAACCGAGCTCACTGTCGACTTCGGCGAGGTCAACATGTCGGTCGGATCGGACTGGGTGATCATCAGCGACCCCGACCCATCGGTGCTGTCGACGGGCGAGAAAGTGACCGAATATGCGGGCGAGTCAGACAGCGTGGGCGGGCCGAACGACCTCGCCTACCGGTTCACCGCTACCGGCACCGGGCAGACGAAGATTCAGTTCGAATACCAGTTCCGCGGTGCGGTTCCCGACGACCCGACCGAGCAGAAAACGGCGCTGATCGACGTCACGGTCGAGTGACGAACGAAAACAATGCCGGCGCAACACGCGCACATCATTTATCACAATGTGACGGAACCGCCTGACACCTTGTAACTTTGTCAGTATGGATACGACAAGTTTTCAGCGCCTCCCCCAGAGCATTCAGCAGATCGTGCTCGATGGCCTGGATAACGAAGTGCAGACGGGCCTCGAACGCCTCGACAACGCCAAGAAGGATGGGACACTCACGCCAGAGCAGACCGCCGCGCTCGAGGGCGACATTCGCCGTGCAGCCGAGCTGCGCAATCGCTACTCGCCTGCCTGAGACGCCCGCCCGTCTCCGACCGCATCAGTCGGAGAACAGCTCGCGCTGGCGCGCACCTTCGTGCTGCAGCAGGCGCGTCTTGATATCCACGCCGAAGAGGTAGCCGCCTAAACCTCCGTCACTGCGCACGATGCGATGGCAGGGCACAACAAGAGCGACGAGGTTGTTGGCGCAGCCCGACGCCGCCGCGCGCACCGCAGACGGGCGTCCGGCGAGCCCGGCCAGTTCGGTGTAGGTCACGGCCCGGCCCGCCGGCACCTCGCGGAGCGCGCGCCACACCTCGCCGCGGAACGGCGTCTCGGGCTGCCGAACCGCCAACCGATCGATGGCGGTCACGTCGCCGTCGGCGTAGGCGCGCAGTGCATCGGCGACCGGGCCCGGGGCCGCGCCCGGAGCCGCGTCGGTGATCCCGCGCTCCGCGGCGTCGGCGTGGATGCTGCGGAGGCGTGCGACGAGCGCATCGGCAGCGGGATCCTCCTCAGTGGCGAAGCCCGCGGCGACAATCGCACCGTCTTCCGGCGCCCAGATCGCGTGGAACGGCGCTCCGACGATGTCGACGACGGTGCGGATGAGCGGGCTGGTGATCATGCGGGGTCCTTTCGCGCGGACGTCTCGAGAAAATCGGCCCAGAGGTGCTGCGTGGCGTAGCCGCGGTAGGGTCGCCAGTCTGCGGCGATCCTCACCGCATCTCTCGGGGCGGGATCGCCGAGGGCACGTCGCAGGATCAGGTCGCCGGCTGGATACGCGTCCGGGTCGCCCAGTGCGCGCATCGCGATCATCTCGACCGTCCACGGCCCGATGCCGCGCAGCGTTGCGAGTTCGCGCCGGGCGCGTTCGCGGTCGGCGCCCGCGCTGATATCGAGCCCGCCGGTGAGGGCGACGGCGAGCGAACGCAGCGTCTCGGCCCGGCTGCGGGTCAGACCAAGCGCCTCGCGCAGCGCGTCGGCCGATTCTCGGGCAATCGCAGCGACGTCGAGCCCACCATGGAATTTGGCGGCTGCGGCGACCCCGGTGAAGGGCTGTGCGAAGCGCGCGGCGAGACGCCCCTGCAGGGTGCGAGCGGCGGCGAGCGACACCTGTTGGCCGAGCACCGTGCCGAGCGCCGTCTCGTGAGCGGACCGCGCCGCCGGCATGCGCAGGCCGGGGCGCGCGGCTACCAGGGGCGCCAGACGCGGGTCGGCTCCGAGCGCTTCGGCGATCTGCGCGGGATCGGCGTCGAGGTCGAGCATGCGCCGCACGACTGCGATCGCTGGCATCGCGTCGGCAAGCCGCGGCAACTCGAGCGTCACTGGGATCCCGATCGTCGTTCCGAACGCGGTCGCCAGCCCAGCAGTCGCGGATACCTCGGCCCAGTGCACGCGCGCGACGGCGGTACCGCCCGGCGCGTCAAGCGCGTGCTCCGTCGAGCCATCGCCACCGATGACGTCTCGTCCGGGAATGGCGTGCGCGACGAGCGACGCTCGCAGGGCGGCCGCGTCGTAGGGCGCGCGAGTGCGCAAGCGCAGTGCGAGCATGGGTCGCTCGTCGGAGCTCGGCCCGGAGGCGGCCTCGCCGTGACGCCGAGCCAGCTGCGACGGCGCCACGCCGAAGTGCTCGCGCATCACCTCGCCGAACTGCCGGACGCTGCCGAACCCCGCCGCGAATGCGATGTCGGCGAGTGGAAGATCTGTCTCGTCGATGAGCGCCCGCGCGGCGTGCGCTCGGCGTGTAAGGGCGAGCTGCAGCGGCCCGGCGCCGACCTCTTCGATGAGCATGCGCCGCAGGTGACGCTCGCTCACCGCGAGCTCCCTGGCCAGACCCGCGACCCCGACCGCATCGACGGCACCATCACGAATGCGGCGCACGGCTCGGCCGACCAGATCACCGCGCGCATCCCAGTCCCGCGTGCCGGGAACCGCCTCAGGCCGGCATCGCTTGCATGCGCGAAACCCGGACGCGACGCACGCCGCCGCGGACGGAAAGAAGCGGCAGTTCTCGGGCAGCGGCTTCCTGGCGGGGCATGACGGTCTGCAGTAGATCCCCGTGCTCGTCACGCCAAGATAGAATCGCCCGTCCCACCGGCCGTCGCGCCCGGATGCCGCGCGATAGCACGCGTCGAAGTCGAGCGGGAGCGCGGGGGCCGTCGGAGTCACGTCACTATCTTCGCGGGCCGAAGCTCTGTGCGCACGCGGGAATCGGACACGGCGGTGCGACCAGTACGCTCGACAGCATGAAAGACCTTTCGGGCCGTGAGGCACTGCTGCGCGCGACCGTGGTCGTCGTCTCTGCCGGTGGGCTTCGGGCGCTCACGTATCGCGCGGTCGCTGCCGAAGCCGGCGTCTCGCACGGACTGGTGCGACACCACTTCGGCACGCGTGATCAGCTGATCGCCGAGGCGATGGAGTACGCGATCGACGAGAGCCTCAAAGGTTCGAACATGGTCGGAGACGCACTGACGGCCGAGACGTTCGCCGCGGGGATCGAGTCACTGGCGGATCGCGAGAGCGGCACCCAGGCATTCCAGTACGAGCTGTTGCTCGAGTCCCGGCGGCGGCCCGAGCTGCGAGCGCTCGCCGAGCGGCACTACCTCGCGTATCGCGAGGCGATCTCACGACAGCTGGCGCGTTTGGGCGTGCGCGATGCTGAGCTGACCGAGCTCATCTGGTTCGCGCTCGACGGCATCGTCTTCAAGCAATTGGTACTTCCCGAGAGTGTGGAGCCGGCGCTCGCGCGGTTGCGGGCCCTAGTCGCACAGGCGCAGCACGCGAACTGATCCGGCGCGCGCGATCCGGCGTCTCCGCGGGGAGCTGAGCACTTGACTATCCATATGGATAGTTCTAGGGTTGACCCACCCGACCCGAGTCTGCTCGCGCAGGCCACCCCGAGCGTCGCAGCCGGGAACGATCGAAGGGACACACCGACGTGCCGCAGCCCCAGACCACCAGCGATACCGCGAGCGATACCCGCATCGACTTCCTGTACCTCAGCGAACCCGACATGGTTCGCGCCGGGGTCACCGATATGCCGGCCTGCGTCGACACGATGTCAGACATGCTCGGGCTATTCGCCGCCGGCGACTACCGGATGGCCGGCACCGAGAACAACTCGCACGGTGCACAGATCTTCTTCCCACCTGAGGAGACCTTTCCGGGGATGCCGGTCGACGGGCCGGATCGCCGCTTCATGGCGATGCCCGCATACCTCGGCGGCGACTACCAGGCGGCCGGGTGCAAGTGGTACGGATCGAACGTGGCGAACAAGGAGCGCGGCCTGCCGCGCTCGATCCTGATGTTCACACTGAGCGACAAAGACACGGGCGCGCCGCTTGCGATCATGTCGGCGAACCTGCTGAGCGCGTATCGCACCGGCGCGATTCCCGGCGTCGGAGCACGCTATCTCGCACGAGACGACGCCCGGGTGGTCGGCATCGTGGGGCCCGGCCCGATGAACCGCACGTCGCTCGAGTCGTTTCTCGCCGTGCGTCCCGGCATCGACACGGTGCGCGTCTTCGGCCGGAGCCAGGGCGGCATCGACACCTTCATCGCCTGGGCCACCGAGAAGTTTCCGCAGCTCACCATCGAGCAGGTCGACAGCTTCGAAGCCGCCGTGCGCGGATCCGACATCGTGAGCATCGCAGTGCCCAGCCAGTCGGGTTCGCAGCACTACCCCCTCGTGCGCGACGAATGGGTGAAGCCCGGCGCCTTCATCTGCTGCTCGGCGCATCTCGCCGTCGAGGAGTCGCTCGTACAGCGCTCTCGCCACGTCGCCGACGCTCGCAAGATCTACCAGGCGTGGGCCGAGGAACTACCGGAACCCGCTCACGAAACCGTGGGCATCTGGGGCATCCACCTCGTCGACCGCGTGCGCGACGGGCGAATGCAGCCGGAGCAGTTCGAAGACGTGGGCGAGATCATCCGCGGCATCACCCCTGGCCGCAGCGACGACGACGAGATCTTCATCTACTCGGTGGGCGGCATGCCCGTCGAAGACGTCGCCTGGGCGACGCAGGTCTACCGCAACGCCGTGCGCGACGGAATCGGCACGAAGCTGAACCTCTGGGACACCCCGGCACTCGCCTAGGCGACCCGCGAAACCGCACGAGCAACGACACCAGACGAGCCACGACACAGGATGAGATAGAGGACTGATGGAACTTCAGCACGCAGACGTGATCGTCATCGGCGCCGGCACCGTGGGCTCGATGGCCCTCTGGCAGCTCAGCAAGCGCGAAGGCCTCACGGTCGTCGGCATCGAGCAGTACGGGCGCGTGCACTCGCACGGCTCCTACGCAGGCGAATCCCGCGTCTTCCGCACCGCCGTGCACGAGGGCGGCACCTACGTCGGCATGATCCAACGCTCGCGCGAACTCTGGCGCGAACTGGAGCGGGAATCGGGCCGCGGCATCTACGCCGAGGTGGGTTGCCTGAGCATCGCCCCCGAGGGCTTCCCCGATCTCGAGACGGCCATCGGCACCGTGCGGCAGTTCGACATTCCGCACCGCATCCTCAGCACCGAAGAGTTGCGCACCGAGTACCCGCAGCACCGCATCAACGACGGAGACGTTGCACTGCTCGACGAGCACGGCGGCGGGTTGCGCCCGGAGGTCGCCGTGATGTCGGCGCTCGACCTCGCTGAGGCGAACGGTGCCGAACTGCACTTCAACACCCCGGTGCTCGAGATCGAAGAGCGCGGCAACGGGGTCGTGGTGCGCACGACGCAGGGCGCCTGGCTCGCGCGCTCGGTGGTCGTCGCATCGGGATCCTGGTCGACGAGGCTCTTCCCGGAGCTGAACGACCTGCTGCGCCTGCAGGTGCTCGGCCTCACGTGGTTCATGCCGAAGCACCCCGAGCAGTTCGTGCCCGAGCGGTTCCCCGCCTTCTTGCGCGATGTCGGCCCGATCCACTTCTTCGGGGCGCCGAGCTTCGACGGGTACTCCTTCAAAGCGTGCACGAACCCGGAGTGGCCGGTGTATCGCGACGTCGACGAGGTGCCGGTGTCGCACACGCGCGCCGAGCTCATCAAGATCGGCCAGCGCGCTTCCGAGCTCTTCCCCGGCATCAACCCCGAGCCGGTGCGGCAGAGCGTGCACCACTGCGCGTACACCCCGGACCGCCTGCCCGTCGTCGACCGCAGCGCGAGCGGCCGGGTGGTCACCGTGACCGGGCTCTCGGGCCACGGCTTCAAGTTCTCGCCGCAGCTCGGCGAGTGGGCGGCGCAGCTCGCCGCCGGCGACGACCTCGACGCGGTGACGGGGTGGGATCCGCGCTTCGCACTTTCTGCGCACCTCGAGCGACTCGCGGTGACCGGCCCCTACACCGGCGGCGGGCACTGACCACGCAGGCCTGCGCCCGAGCGTCAGTGCCCACCCTTCGCTAGGAGTTCACGACCTTCCTCAGCCCGACGGCGCGCTCGATAATGAGCACGATGACCACCGACAGTGCGATGAGGATCGCCGACAGTGCGGCGAGGCCCGGGTCCGAGCGGTACTGCAGGTATCGGAACATCTCGACGGGCAGCGTCGTGTGGCCTGACCCCGCCACGAACAGTGAGATGACCGCTTCGTCGAACGAGATGATGAACGCCATCACGCCGCCCGCGAGAATGCCGGGAGCGATGATCGGCAGCGTCACGCGCCGGAACGTGGTGAAGGAGTTTGCACCGTGTACCCGCGCCGCCTCCTCGCACCGCATGTCGCTCGTCGTCAGACTCGAGAGCGTCGTGCGGATCACATAGGGCACGGTCACCCCGAAGTGGGCGAGCACGATGCCCGGATACGTTCCCACGAGACCGACGGGCTGGAACACCAGCAGCAGCCCGAGGCCGAGCACCACGCCGGGCACGAGCAGAGGCGAGAGGAAGAACCCCGACACCGCAGCTTTGCCGGGAAACTCGTACCGAGCGATCGCGAGCGCGACCGGCACGCCGAGCAGCAGCACGACCACTGCGGTGATCACAGCGGTGATGAGGCTGACACGGGCGCCGTCCATCAGATCAGTGTTCACGAGGATGCTCTGGTACCACTCGAACGACGGAGCGCCGAATTCGATCGCGAGGCTCTTCGAGTCGTTGAACGAGATGATCACGACCGCGATGATCGGGGCGAGCAGGAACAGGTACACGATCGTCACGATGATCCGGTTGAGAATTTTAGCCATGGCGCATCACCCTTCGAATCGCTTGATGAGTCGTTGATACACGGCGACGATAGCGCCGAACACCACGAGCAGAATGACCGAGAGAGCCGAAGCCAACGGCCAGTTGAGCGTCTGCGTCGCCTCGCTGTACACCTCGGTTGCGAGGATGAACACGCGCCCGCCGCCGAGCAGCTTCGGGGTGACGAAGGAGCTCACCGCGAGCACGAAGACGAGCAGGAACCCGGTGAACACACCGGGGAGCGACAGCGGAAGGGTCACTCGCAGAAACACCTTGACCTTTGAGGCGCCGAGCGATCCGGCGGCCTCCTCGAGCGAGCTGTTGATGCGCCCGAACCCCGAGATCATCGCGAGAATCGCATAGGGCATGAGAATCTCCACGAGTGCGATCGACGTTCCGAGGAAGTTGTTGCTCAACCGGAGCGGCGTGCTGAGGAGACCCATGTTCATGAGCGCTGCGTTGATGACTCCCTGATCGCCCAGAATGGCCATCCACCCGAAGGTTCGCGCCACAGCCGAGGTGAGCAAGGGCGCGATGGCGAGTGCGATCAGCACGCCCTTCCAGCGCGACGTCGTGCGCGTGAGGAAGAGCGCGATCGGGTAGGAGAGCACCACGGCAGAGAGCCCGCAGACCAGCCCGAGCATCAGCGTGTTGCCGACGACCTCCCAATAGAACGGATCGGAGAGCGCCTTACTGTAAGAGGCGAGCGTGAAGGTCTCGATGAGCTGGCCGCCCGACCCGTTCTCGTTGAGAGACATGCGGATCATGACGAACAGCGGCACCAGGAAGCTCACGAAAAGCCCGATCACTCCCGGCAGCACGAGTCCGTAGGCGGAGAGCCGGGAACGATTGCGCGCCCGATTCGACTTCATGCCAACGCTGATGAGCTCGGTGTTGGTGTGTGTTGCAGTCATCGGACTCACCTCACCCTTCCGGCACGAGATGCGCGTCGCTCGGTTCGAACGACACGTACGCCTCGTCGCCGATGCTCAGCTCGTCCTGCGGCGAGCTGAGCTTGTCAGCGCGCATCACCTGCCCACTGTCGAGCCGCAAATCGTAGCTGCGCACATTGCCCGTGTAGCTCGACGCGATGACTCGCGCCCGCGCGGTGGGCAACGAACCCAAGCGGTCGCCGCCCGCCTCGACGGATACCCGATGCGGACGCACCACGAGCGAAGCCTCACCGGCGATCCCGCTGGCACCCCCCACGGCGAAGCTTCCGAACAGGTCTGATTGCACCTGATAGCTCCCGCCCGCTCCGCCCGACACCGAGCCGACCTCCAAGAAATTCGCCTTCCCGACGAAATTCGCCACGAACTTCGTCGCCGGGCTCTCGTAGATCGCCGTCGGACGGTCGTACTGCTCGATCACGCCATTGTTGAGAATGGCGATGCGGTCCGCCATATCGAGCGCCTCGTCTTGGTCGTGCGTCACGAACAGGGTCGTGGTTCCGGACTCCTGCTGAATGTTGCGAATCTCCCGGCGCATCGCCTCACGCAGCTTCGCATCGAGATTCGAGAGCGGCTCGTCGAGCAGCAGCAGCGTCGGGTGGATCACGAGCGCTCGAGCGAGCGCGACGCGCTGCTGCTGGCCACCCGAGAGCTCCGAGGGCTTGCGCGCCTTGAGGTGCCCCAACTGCACCTTGTCGAGCGCTTCGGCCGTGCGCGGCGCGACCTGGGCGCGCGGCACCTTGTGCATCTGCAGCCCGAAAGCGACGTTCTCCTCCACGGTGAGGTGCGGAAACAGCGCATACGATTGAAACACCATTCCCATGCCGCGCTTGTGCACCGGAGTGGAGACGACGTCCTTCCCATTGACGTAAATCTCCCCCGATGTGGGCTCCAAGAGCCCGGCGACCATACGCAGCGTGGTGGTCTTGCCGCACCCCGAGGGGCCCAGCAGGGCGACGAGGTCGCCCTGCTGCACGTCGAGGTTTACATCGTTCACCGCTGGAGCGGTGGTCTTCGGGTACGTCTTCTGCAGGTTGCGGATCGACAAGTACTCAGGGTCGAGCTGCTCCGTCATGATCAGCCTCCAATGACGTTGCGTCGCCACTGCTCAGTCCAGGCATCGCGCTCGTCGGCGAGCCAGATCCAGTCAATGTCGACGATGTTCGGGTCGGCCGAGTCGGCGACACGCTCTGTGATGTTCTCCGGCACTTCGGCGTCGGAGACGACCGGCGCGTAGAAGAGTGCCTCAGCGAACGACTCCTGCGCTTCCTTGGAGAGCGCGTAATCCATGAACTCGCGGGCAGCGTCGGCCTTCTCGGTTCCCTCGACGAGATTGATCGTATTGATCTGGAAGCCGATACCGTCGTCGGGCTGGACGACGCCCATCGCACCATCGGAGTCATCGGCGAAATACTGCGCACGGGCGTTCCAGCCGACGCCGTACTGCGACGTTCCCGAGATCACGGGCTGGTACACATCGGGTACCGGCTCCCAGGTGTTCACGAGCGGCGCGAGCTCAGAGAGCTTCTCGATCGCCGGTTCGATGCTCTCCTGGTAATCGTCACCAAGGTTGTTCGCGGTGAGAATCGTCAGCGTGTGCCCCTGGATATCCGGCGGCGCGGGGATCGACACCGAGTTCTCCGGTGCGTCCCAGAGATCCTCGATGCCCTTCGGCGGTGTTTTCACCTCGGCGGTGTTGTACAGCACGACAAGGTTGTCGAAGGTGAGCGCGGGGCCGAACCCATCGGCGCTCTGCCCGAGGTCGACCACGTTGGCGATGTTCGGAACGTCGTCCTCAGAGACCTTCGCGAAGATGCCTTCCTGGTTTCCGGTATGCGCGACGGAAGCATCCATGATCGCGACGTCGACCGTGGGGCTTGATGATTCGCTGCGGAGCTTGCCGAGCATCTCCGCGCTGTGCTGCGCCGGAACGAAGTTCACAACGATGTCGTCCTGTGAGGCGTTGAACTCGTCGATCACTGCCGCGGTGTACTGATCCTCGAACAGCGCGGCGTAGCCGAGCACATTGATCTCGACGGCATCGGGGTTCGAGGAGCCCGATCCGGCGCCCGAGCCGCTGCACGCAGTGAACGCGAGCGCGGAGATCAGCACGGCTGAAACGCCGAGAGTCTTCTTCTGTGACATGGTACTTCTCCTTTGAAGTCTGATGCGGGTTCGTCCCGCCTCTCGCACCCATGTCAACAAGCCTGGTCGTGAGCGACGATACGCGGCGGCTCAGGATCGCGCAAGGTCCGATTTGGTAACGCTTTGCCTACGTTCCACATCGACGACTTTCGTTGCTCTGCTCAATTTTATACGCTCTCATCTGCCGTTTTCCTTCGCACAGCGAGATCGCACTTCCGTTGCGACATCCTGCCTGCTACGGTGCATAGCATGTGTATACAACACGTACACAATCCGTGCGACAGGCCTGGTCAGCTCTGCACGATCCCACACGAAGAGGTGTGCGAACCCTCGCGGAACCCGCACCGGAAAGGCACGAACCCGTGTTCCAATTCCTCCCCATGCCCCAGCAGATTTCGGAGGAGCGGCGCCAGTCGCTGCTCACCGTTCAGACGTCAACCCTCGGTCACCTGCGCGACTACGGTTTCGTGCGCGGGTTGACCCCGAACCGTCGTCCAATCCAGTTCGCCGGCACGGCAGTGACCGTACGACTCCCCCACATGGACTCCAGTGCACTGCACGTCGCCGCAGACCACCTGCGCCCGGGCGACGTGCTCGTCGTCGAGCAATCGGGAGACGAACGCTCGAGCTTCGGCGGCATGGTGGCGTTCACGTCGAAGACCCGTGGAGCCGAGGGCGTCATCCTCTCGGGTGCGATGAACGATTTCGACGAGGTGCTCGAACTCGGGCTCCCCGTGTACTCGCGCGGCGTATCCGCTCGCACCACCCGGATCCTCGGCATCGAGGGGGCGATCAACGTCCCGATCACCGTCGGCGGTGTGGTCATCACCCCCGGAGACGCGGTGTTCGCCGACTCCGATGGCATCGCAGTCCTCACGGAGGACGAGATCGACGACATCGTCGCCGACCTGCGCAGCAAGGAAAGCGCCGAGCCCTCGAAGAAGGCCGAGATCACGGCCGGGTTGAAACTCTCGGAGTGGAGCGGTGCAGCGAAGTACTTCGAGACGAGCGGGGCGGCCTGATGAGCGAGTTCCGCCTCACGGTCGCCCAGTTCTCCGCGACACTCGACGTCGCCCGCAACCGCGACCTCTCGGTGTCTCTGATCGAGCAAGCCGGCTCAAATTCCGACCTCGTGGTGATCCCGGAGAACGCCATGTACTCCGACCCCGGGAAAGAACGACCCGACGAGGGGTACTCGGAAGCGCTCGACGGCGAGTTCGTCACCGCACTTCGGGGAGCAGCTGAGCGCAGCGGCACCCACGTCGTCGCTGGATTCACCGAGACGAATGAGGGCGCCCACCCGTACAACACGCTCGTGCACGTTGCTCCGACCGGAGAGCTGGAGGGCGTCTACCGTAAGATCCACCTCTATGACGCCTTCGGATACCGGGAATCCGACTCGGTGTCAGCGGCGATCGCCGACACCCCGCTCACCTTCGAGGTGAACGGCATCACCGTCGGCGCGGCGACGTGCTACGACCTGCGGTTCCCAGAGATGGCGCGATGGCTCGTCGACCACGGCGCTGATGTACTCGTCTATCCCGCGGCATGGGCCGTCGGGCCGATGAAGGAGCTGCACTGGGAGTCGTTGCTGCGCGCGCGGGCGATTGAGAACACGACATATGTCGCCGCGGCGGGCCAAACCGGCCCGCATTGCACGGGTCAGAGCCAGATCATCGACCCGCTCGGGATCACGCGCGCCTCGGCGGGCGAGGAGACCGAAACGTTCGCAACCGCGGTGGTCAGCTCCGACCGCATAGCGCAGGTGCGCCGCACCAATCCGTGCCTCGAGAATCGGCGCTTCACCGTCGGCCCGCGGGCCTGAGCTACGATCTACGCATGCAGCTCATCCCGGATGTATCGCACGCCCGGTTCGGCGGCTGGTCGGTAAAATCACCACTTCCGCCGGGCGTGCGTCCACCCGGCATCAAGGCTGCGGACTACGCCTACGGATATCTGAAGAACCTCATCATCACACTCGAGCTCGCTCCGCAAACGGTCATCACCGAGAACGAGATCGCTGTGGCGACAGGCGTCTCCCGCACCCCGGTGCGGGAGGCGTTCTCGCGCTTGCAGTCAGAGCAACTCTTGACGCTGATTCCGCACCGGGGCGCCCTCGTGCCCGAGATCACCCTCCGGGCGATCCAGGAGCAAGCGATGACTCGGGTGGTACTCGAGGGCCATGGGGTGAAATGGGTGTGCGAGCACCGAGTGCCAATCGCCGACCGGCTGCATCACCTCATCGAAGAACAACGCGCGATCCTCGATGACGATCCCGAACGCATCGTCGACATGGTGGTCACTGACAAGGAGTTCCACTGGACCCTCGTGCAGGCGACAGGAAACACCGAGTTCGCGCAGCTCTACAACTCCATCCACGATCGACAGGTGCGGATCGGCATCGCCATGTTTCAGGCGGTGCCGTCTCGGCGCTGCTCGGCGGTCGACCAGCACCTCGAGATCGCTCAGGCGATCGAGCAGTTCGACCTCGACACCGCGAGTTCGCTTCTGGAATCCCATCTCGTCGGAAGCCTCGGCGAAGTCTCGGGCATCTTCCGCAACTAGGGTTGAGCTCGCGCTCCCGCGCTGCGCCCCTCCCCGCGAAACGGAGTGTTCTCGTCGAGCGCGAGAGGAAGATCCAGCGGCGAATTGCTCCGGTTCGGGCGAAGCCCTCGATCTCGCGGGCGACACGAGCGCCCGGGCGGGCGTGCTCAGCGCGGGCGGAGCGGGGAGTGCTGCTGCACCCAGCTGTACATCGATACCGCTGCGGCGGCCGACGCGTTGATCGATCGGGTCGACCCGTACTGGGAGATCTCGACGACGGCGTCGGCCGCGGCGATCGCTTCCGCGGTGAGGCCCGGTCCCTCCTGACCGAAGAGCATCACGCAGCGCTCCGGCCAGTCGAAGGTCTCCATCGGCACGCAGCCGGGCACGTTGTCGATCGCGATGATCGGGATCCCCTCGCCCCGCGCCCACGCGACGAGCGCGGTCACGTCTTCGCGGTGCTCCACGTGCTGGTACCGGTCGGTCACCATCGCGCCGCGCTTGTTCCAGCGGCGGCGACCCACGATGTGCACCGTGTCGGCCGCGAACGCATTCGCGCTGCGCACGATCGACCCGATGTTCATGTCGTGCTGCCAGTTCTCGATCGCGACGTGGAAGGGGTGCCGATGTTCGTCGAGATCGGAGACGATCGCTGCCATGTTCCAGTACCGGTATCGGTCGACCACGTTGCGCGTGTCGCCGTGCTCGAGGAGTTCAGCGTCGTAGTGCGCATCTGTCGGCCAGGCGTCGCGCCCGCCCGGCCACGGCCCGACCCCGGAGGTCGATCGCTCGGGAGTCGGATTCGCCTGCGGCGCTACGTCGTTCACGCGTAGATTCTCCCACGCGCCGCCCTTCTGCGAGCGGGGTCACTGTTGGTGCGTGTCGGCATGCCCGAACGCCGACTGGGCGACGTCGCGGGCAGCGAGGTCGAGGTCTGCGTTCGGCGTGACG